>SKPT01000203.1 GCA_007119405.1 Phycisphaeraceae bacterium | reverse complement strand
TGCGGTCGCGCTCGACCGCCGGGCTGGACTGCATGTAGAGCCCGATGAGCTCGGTGAGCCCGGCCAGCGAGTCCAGGTGGGTGCGCTCGTAGCCGTGCGCCCCGTCGACGCCGAAGCAGATCAGCGCGGTGCGGATGTCGTAGTCGCGCGCCAGGGCCAGCAGCTTGTGCGTCAGGTGGTAATCGAACGGGCCGGAGGAGTCTTTCATGGCGACGGTGACGTCGTACTCGCTCGAGTTCTGCCCGGGCGCGGGCGTGGCGTTGTCGACGGAGACCATCTCGGCGACGTCCTTGTGCAGCACGGCCGAGGCGCCGGAGCCGACCTCCTCAAAGATGGTGAACAGCAGGTGGCAGTCCAGGGGCAGCTCGATGTCGGACTGGATCATGGCGCGGGCGGCGGTGAGCAGGCAGGCGACGCCGGCCTTGTTGTCCAGGTGGCGTGAGACGACGAAGCCGTTGTCCGTGACCTCGGGCTGGGGGTCGATGGCCAGGAAATCGCCGACGCGGATGCCCATCTCGAACAGCTCCTTGTCGGTGATGGTGCGGTCGTCGACGCGCACCTCGACGTTGTCCCAGCTCACCGGCTGCTCGTCGATGTCCTTGTCGTAGACGTGGCCGGAGGCCTTGAGCGGGAGGATGGTGCCGCGGTGGGATTCCTCGTCGGTGAAGATGGTCACGCGGGCGCCCTCGGCGAAGCGGGCGGACCAGGTGCCGATGGGCACGACGCGCAGGCGGCCGTTGGGCTTGAGCTCGCGCACCATGGCGCCGAGCGTGTCCAGGTGGGCGACGACGGAGCGGTTGGGCCTGGCGCGCCGGCCGGGGATGGTCGCGCGGATGGCGCCGCGGCGGGTCAGTTCGAAGTCGACATTCAGGCGCTGAAGCTCCTCGCCGACGAAGTGGACGATCGAGTCGGTGTAGCCGCTGGGGCTGGGGATCGCCAGGAGCTTGAGCAGGGTCGAAAGCAGGTAGGCGCGGTCGGTGGGGACCTTGGCCAGGCGGTGGGCGCGGGCCTGCCCGGCGGTGGCGTGCTGATCGGCGGTGGAGGAGTGGCCGTCGGTGCTCACGGTCGGTTTCCGGCGCTTTGGGGGAAGAGGAAGTCGATGAACCGCTCGGCGGTGGGCTGGGGTTCGTGGTTGGCCAGACCCGGGCGTTCGTTGGCCTCGATAATGTAGTAGGCGCCGTCCTCGACGTCGGGCACGATCAGGTCCAGGCCGACCACCGGGATGTCCAGCGCCTGCGCGGCCTCGATGGACGCCTCCGCCAGCGACGGGTGCAGCCGGTCGGTCACGTCGTGGATCGTCCCGCCGGTGTGCACGTTCGCCGTCTTGCGCACCCGGATCGCCCGGCCGGCCTCGAGCACGGCGTCCAGATCGGTACCCGCCTGGTGGATGGCGCGCAGCGTCTCGTCGTCGACGGGCACGTGGCTCTCGCCGCCCGTCGCGGCCATGCGGCGCCGGTTGTACTTGTCGATGAGCTGCTTGACCGTGTGCTGGCCCGTGCCGGTGATCACCGGCGGGCGGCGCACCGCCGCGGCGACGAACTCGTAGTTGATCACGATCACGCGCAGGTCCTCACCCTCGACGAACTGCTCCAGCAGCACCTCGCTGGCGAAGCGATGGGCGAACTGCACCGCCTCGTGCAGGTGGTCGGCCTCGCGCACGTCGACGCTGATGCCCACCCCCTGCTCGCCGCGTGCCGGCTTGACGACGATGCGCTCGTGCTCGGCGAGGAACGCCTCGTTCTGCTCGTCCGCGCCCGCCTTGCGCTGGGCGGGCACCGCGAGGCCCGCGGCCGCGAGCACGCGGCGCGTGACCTGCTTGTCATCGCAGCGGCTCATGGCGATGGCGGTGGTCAGCTCGGTCAGCGACTCGCGGCAGACGATGCTCCGCCCGCCGTAGCCCAGGCTGAAGTAGGCGGCCTCGGCGTCGATGACCTGGACGCTGATGCCGCGCCGCCGGGCCTCGTTGATGATGATCTCCGCGTACGGGTTGAGCTCGGCCTCGGGCTGGGGGGCGGTGAACAGCGGCTCGTTGATCGGGTTCTTCGTCTTGACGCAGAAAACCGGCACGCGCTCAAAGCCCAGCTTCTCGTAGAGCGTGATCGCCTGCTCATTGTTGTGCATCACCGACAGGTCGACGTACCCCCGGCCGCGGGTGAAGTAGTGCTCGATGAGCTGGCGCACCAGCGCCTCGCCCACGCCGGGCACGTCCGCCTGCGTGTCGACCGCGAGGCACCACAGGCTCGCGCCGCGCTCCGGGTCGTTGAACGCCTCGACGTGGTCGACGCCCGTGACGGTGCCGATGATGCGGCCCTCGTGCGTGGACTCGGCCACCAGGTAGGTGCGCAGGCGCTGGGCGTTCTTGTCGAGCATGAACTCGGGGTCGCAGGTGACCATCTGCCAGGTGGCGTAGATGCGGTTGACGGCCTCGGCGTCCTCGCGGGTGCGGATGCGGCGAATGACGAAGCCCTGGGGCAGGCGGTCGCTGAAGCGGTAGTTGTGCACCCACATGCGGTAGGTGTGGGACGGATCGAGGAACAGGCGATCCGGGGCCATGGAGAGCACGACGTGGGGGTCGCGCAGGTAGAAGGCGATGTCGCGCTGGCCCTGCCGCTCGTCGAGCAGGGTCTGCACCAGCCGGTCGTTGGAAGCGAAGGTGTGGGCGAAGATGAGCCGACCCCAGCCCATGTCGATCGCGGCGTCGTCGCGCATCTGCCTGGCGGCCGGCCCGCGCGGGCGCTGCCAGCTCTGCAGCGAGGGGCCGGTCGTGCGGTCCAGGGGGTTGGCGCTGTCGAATCGGTGGTTCATGGCAACGCCTTGTGGTGTGTGCGGTCGGGTTCGCGAAGCCGCAAGCGGCCGGGGGTCAGACGCCGTTGACCTGGAGCCAGTACTCGAGCAGGGCGATCTGCCAGAGCTTGGAGCCGCGCAGGCGCGTCAGGTGGCGCTCGGGCTCGTCGAGCAGCGGCTCGACGTAGTCCGAGTCGAACAGCCGCCGCTCGCGGGCGACCGGCTGGTTGAGCACGTCCTTGACCATCTCCAGGTAGGGCCCGCGGATGTACTTCAGCGCCGGCACGGGGAAGTAGCCCTTGGGCCGGTCGATCACCTCCCAGGGGATGATGTCGCGTGCGGCTTCCTTGAGGATGTACTTGCCGCCGTCCTTGACCTTCAGCTCGGCCGGGATGCGGGAGGCGAACTCGACGAGCTCATGATCCAGAAACGGCACGCGGGCCTCCAGGCCCCAGGCCATGGTCATGTTGTCCACGCGCTTGACCGGATCGTCGACGAGCATGACGGTGGTGTCCAGTCGCAGGGCCTTGTCGATGCCGCGGCAGGCACCCTCGCGGGCGAAGTGGCGCTCGACGAACGCCCGGCTGTAATCCTCGCCGACCATGTGCGGGTCGACGGCGTCGGCGAACTCCTCGTGGTCCCGGTCCAGGACGGCCTGGACGTAGTCGTTGACCGGGTCGCTGCCCTCCATCATAGGCGGGTACCAGTGATACCCGGCGAAGATCTCGTCCGCCCCCTGCCCGGACTGCACGACCTTCACATGCTTGGAGACCTCCCGGCTGAGCAGGTAGAAGCCGATGTTGTCGTGGCTGACCATCGGCTCGCTCATGGCGCGGATGCACGGCTCGAGGTTGTCCAGCGTGCCGGCGGCGTCGACCTGGATCTTGTGATGCTTCGTGCCGAACTCGCGGGCGATGACGTCGGAGTACTTGAACTCGTCGCCCTCCTCGCCGCCGACGGCCTCGAACCCGATGCTGAACGTCTCGATGCGCTTCTGCCCCTGCCTGGCGAGCATGCCGACGACCAGCGAGGAGTCGAGCCCGCCGGAGAGCAGCACGCCCACGGGCACGTCGGCGATCATGCGGCGGTCGATCGCCTGGCCCAGCTCGTGGGCGAGGCGGCGCTTCCAATCCTCGGTGGAGTATTTCCGCAGCTCGGCGTCGGGCTCGAAGCTGGGCTGCCAGTAGGTGCGCGGCGTGCGTGAGCCGTCGCTGTCGATGGTCAGCGTGGTGGCCGGCGGGAGCTTGCGCACGCCGCGGAGGATGGTGTAGGGCGCGGGCACGACGCTGTGGAAGCTCATGTAGTGGTGCAGGCCCACCGGGTCGATCGAGGTGTCGATGTCGCCCGCCGCCAGCAGCGCCGGCAGCGAGGAGGCGAAGCGCAGCGACTGCCCGTTGCGGGCGTAGTAGAGCGGCTTGATGCCCAGGCGGTCGCGGGCCATGAAGACGCGATCGTTGTCGCGCTGCCAGATGACGAACGCGAACATGCCGTTGAAGCGCTCCACGCAGCGCTCGCCCCAGGCGTGGTAGGCCTTGAGGATGACCTCCGAGTCGCCGCGGGAGAAGAAGGTGTAGCCCTTGGCTTCGAGGTCTTTGCGCAGCTCGCGGAAGTTGTAGATGCAGCCGTTGAAGACCAGAGCGAGCCCGAGCTGGCTGTCGACCATCGGCTGGTGCGAGGCTTCGGAGAGGTCGATGATCTTGAGCCGGCAGTGCCCGAAGGCGGTCGAGCCGTGCAGGTAGACGCCGTTGGAGTCGGGCCCGCGTGAGCGCATGCGGTCGGTCATGCGGCCGACGGCTTCGAGCGACGCGTGCTGGCCGTTGGTGTTGATAAGCTCGCCGCAGATTCCGCACACTTGGGGGGTTTACTCCTGGGATATTGCGCCGGCGCGCGGGGCGCTGGCCGGTTGCCGGGTGATGTCAGGGCCGATGGATGGGGGAGCACCCCCCTTCTGAAGGGCCCGCCGCCCATGGCAGGCGGGGTGTCCGGGGCTGCCTCGTGGGCGCTTGCGGCGATTCTAGACATGGGGGCGACACGCGGCAACCGCCCGGGGCGCGGCTGTGGAACTCATGCAGATCATGTCCCCCTTGTACCCAAGCAGAAATCACACCACACACTCCTCCCGTGTAACGCCGCCCCTGAGCGAGTCCGCGAGCGAAGGGGCGGATCTCTGCCCCTGCTGAACCTGCCGCCGGAGGCGCGAATAATCCGGGCATGACCGGGGTGCTCGAGCAGTTGCGGTGGATCGACGCGCAGGCCGAGGCCATGACGCAGATGCTTCAGCGCTGGACGCAGATCAGCTCCGGCACGGACGACCTGCCCGGCCTGACGCGCATGATCGAGGCGCTCACCGACCACTTCGACCCGCTCGCCGACGAGCTGCGCCACGTCGAGCTGCCGCCGCGCCCGGTCGTCGACGACGCCGGACACGTCGTGCATCGCCCGCTGGGCAAAGCGCTGTGGCTGCGACGTCGGCCCGACGCGCCGCGCCGCGTGCTGCTGAACATCCACATGGACACCGTCGCCCCCGCCGGCGAGGCCGTGGACGTCGCCCGCCCCGAGCCGGACCGCATGCTCGGCCGCGGCGTCGCCGACGCCAAGGGCGGGATCGTCGTGCTGCTCACCGCGCTGCAAGCGCTTGAGCAGTCCCCCGCGGCGGCGAGCCTCGGCTACGAGGTGCTCATCAACCCCGACGAGGAGCTCGGCTCACCCGGGGCCACCCCCCTGCTCGCCGACTGCGCCCGCCGCTGCGATCTGGGCCTGGTCTTCGAGCCGAGCCTCGAGGACGGCGCAATGGTCTCGCAGCGCAAGGGCTCGGGCAACTTCACGCTCGTGGTGCGCGGCCGCAGCGCCCACGCCGGACGCGACCCGGCCGCGGGACGCAACGCCGTCGCCGCGCTCGCGCGCCTCGTGACCGAGCTCGACGCCATCGACGATTGGCTGCCCGGCACGCGGGTCAACGTCGCCCGGATCGTCGGCGGCGGGGCGAGCAACGTCGTGCCGGACCTGGCGGTGTGCCGCTTCAACGTCCGCTACGCCGAGCCGGG
>SKPT01000527.1 GCA_007119405.1 Phycisphaeraceae bacterium | reverse complement strand
GGGTGCGCTCGCCTGCCTTGCGCCCGCGTCATGGCGAGCACGGGTGCCACGGCTTGTCCGCGAAGCGGCAAGCCGTGCGATCGTCGACAAACGCACGGCTTGCCCGGCGGGTCAAGCCGTGGCACCCCTGGGTGATCGCACATCCCGGCCCCCCCGGGGGCGGTTGGGTGGGGGTGCGCTCGAACCCCTTGCGCCTGCATCATCGCGTACGCCCACGGCAGCCGCACGCACCCTCCCCCTGCCCCCTCCCGGAGGGAGGGGGTTCTTGGACGCGGCACTTCAATCAAGCTCGATGCGATATAGATACGTCCCCCACGCGTCGAAGCGCTGCTCGAATCGGCCCGCCTCCAGCCCCACCTCGCCCTCGTCGCCGATCAGCTCGGCCACGTGCTCGCCCTCGAGCCCGTCGATGGTGAAGCGCGCCGTCGCCTCGCTGTCGCGCATGCGCACGGCGAACAGATACAGCGCCCCGTCGTGCTCCTTGAGCATCGCCGCGACGGGCTCGATGCCGCGCTCGCGCCGGATCTCGTCATCCGCCTCGCCCTCAACGATCTCGACCGTGACCCGATCGTTGATGCTCGGGCTGTTGATCACCGGGGCCAGCTCGTGCAGGCGATGATTGACCTCGCGGAACGTGGGCCGAAGCTCCTCGTCGCGCAGGATGGCGCTGTCGGTGACGTAGGCGCCGTCCTCGAAGATGTGGGTGAACCAGACGATGCCGGTGGCTCCGTGGATGATCGACATCCACACCTGGGCGCGCAGCTCCGTGGGGCTGACCTTCTCCCCGGCGCCGATCGCCGAGCATTCGAGGATCGTCCAGACGGGCTTGTGGTCGTCGGCCCAGTCGCGCAGCCGCTGCGTGCCCCAGGCGACGCGCCAGTGCTCGCGGTAGATCGCGTCGCCGGGGGCCATGGAGCCTGGATAGATGTCGAACGAGACGATATCCGTGCCCTGGATGTACTCGGGGTAGTCCCCGGGCTGGTTGGTGCGCACGCCCCGGCCGTACCAGCCGTCCCAGCCCACGCCCCAGCCGAGGTTGAGGTAGACGGGCCGGGTCGGGTCGATCGCGCGCCATTCGTCGCCGAGGCGCTGGATCTCGTCGGTGGGCACCGGCGCGCCCCAGCCGCCTTCGCCGTCGGCCTGGGCGTTGTCCGGCTCGTCGCGGTGCATCCACGCCACCACCACGTCCAGCAACTCGCTGTCGGCCTCGAGCAGCGAGCGGGCGTAGTCGTTGAGCGAGGCGATGGCGTGCATGTCCGCCTCGTGCAGGGCCGTGAGCTGCTGCTCGGTCGGCCCGCCGTGCAGCGCGACGTAGAGGTTCACGCCCAGCTCCTGGTAGGCTTCGATGTTGCCCGACGCCTGGGCCCAGACGCCCACCGGGAAGTAGGCCGGGTCGTTCGGCGGGCCGTTGGTCCACGGCGCGTAGGGCGTCTCCGCACGCGCGGGCAGGGCGAGCAGGAGCAGGGACAGCGCGGCGAGGGCGATCAGGTGGCTGGTGGGCATGGGGAGGCTCCTGGAGCGGGTGTCGCCGGATTGTACAACGCCAAGGCGCCGGGTCGGACGGGGCGGGGGCAGCGCTTCGCGAAGCCGCCCGCGGCTTTGTAGGATCGCATCGATGAAGCTGCTCTGCCCCGCCAAGGTGAACCTGGCGCTGAGCGTCGGGCCGGCCGAGGGGTCGGGCTATCACCCGATCGCCAGTTGGATGGTGGCGCTTAACTTCGGCGACGAGCTGACCTTGAGCCGCCGCGACGCCGGGGCCAGCAGGTGGCGCATCAGCTTCGACGAGGCGGGCCCGGCGGCGGGGCGCCAGGTCGATTGGCCTCTGGACAGGGACCTGGCGGTGCGGGCGCATGGGCTTGCCGAGCGCGAGGCGGGGCGTACGCTGCCGGTGGACGTGACGATCGCCAAGCGCGTGCCGCCGGGCGCCGGCCTGGGCGGGGGATCGAGCGACGCGGCCGCGATGCTCGTGGCCCTGGATGAGCTTTTCAAGCTGGGCCTGGGCGAGGCGAGGCTGGGCGAGCTGGCGGCCGAGCTGGGCAGCGACGTCGTGTTCCTCGTGCGCGCGCTGCGCGGGACGCCGGCGGCGCTGGTGACGGGGCGGGGCCAGCGCATCGAGCCGACGCCGCTGGCCGAGCCGGTGCACCTGGCGCTGCTGCTGCCGGCCGCTGTGGCGTGCCCGACGGCGGCGGTGTACGCGGCGTTCGATGAGCTGGCGGGCGACGGCGGTGAGCTCCGGGTCGACCGCGTCACCAGCCTCGCGCACGCCGGGCGGGTGCGGGGTGTCGAGTTGTTCAACGACCTGGCCGAGCCGGCGATGCGCGTGCGGCCGCAACTGGCGACGCTGCGCGCCTCCCTGGAGCAGCGGCTGGAGCGTCCGGTGCACGTGACCGGCTCGGGCGCGGCGATGTTCGTGGTCGCGGCGGATCAACGCGAGGCGCCGGCGCTGGCGCAACGCGTCGCCGAGACCGGGCAAGTCGCGGCTTTGGCTGTGCAGGCGCCACCGACGCCCACGGCATCGTGATGTCGCGCGGTCGGAAACGGCGCGGGGGGCCACCCAACGCTGTGAACCATCGACCTTTGAATGGTCGGTTTATTGATCCTTGAATGGTTGCATTAACCCCAAGTCGTGGGGTGCCGCGCAACGCCGTGAACTATTGATGTAGGGTGGGTAGAGCGAAGCGAAACCCACCAGTCTTGCCTGGGATCTACGAGCATCGTGGTGGGTTTCGCTTCGCTCTACCCACCCTACATTAACGCCGCCGCCGAATAGTTCACGGCGTTGGGTACCGCGGCTTGTCCCCCCTTCGGGGTGGCATTGTCACGGCGGCCCCGGAATTGCCGGATGAACCAAAAAACCTGGCCGGCAAGCTGGTTTGAAGTTCAAGCCGCACCCGTCACAGATGGATGAAGGCGCTCCAGCGCATTTCAGTCGACCCGTGATCCCCGCAAGCCTCACCGCGCCAGCGCCAGGCGGACCAGGCGGTCGGTCAGCTCGGGCATGTCGATGCCCGCATGCGCCGCGGCCATGGGCAGCAGCGAATGGCCGGTGAAGCCCGGGATGGTGTTGACCTCCAGCACCCACGGCTGCTGGCTGTCGTCGAGGATGAAGTCCACCCGCGCCAGGTGCCTCACGCCGAGCAGCTCGCAGGTGACCAGCGCCAGGCGCTGAAGCTCCGCCAGGACGAGCCCAGGCAGGTCGATCTCGAAGAGGTACTGCGTGTCGTCGCGTTCGTACTTGGCGTCGTAGTCGTAGAACGTGCCGGCGGGAACGACGTGGATCGGCGGCAGCGGCTCGGGGCCGTAGGTCCCCGGCGACTCGATCACGCCGACGGTCAGCTCCATGCCGGGGATGTAGCGCTCGAGCATCAGCGGCGCATGGTGCTCGGTGAGCTCGGTGACGGCGGCGTCAAGCCGGGCGCGGTCGTGGCAGATGGCCATGCCGATGCTCGAGCCTTCGTTGACGGGTTTGACAACGACGGGCGGCCGGAGCCTGGGGGCCTGGCCGGGCTCGAGAATCTCGTGCTCGGGCGTGGCGATGTCGTTGCGGGCCAGCAGTTGCTTGCTGCGGTGCTTGTCCATGCACAGCTCGGCGGCGTCGGCGCGCGAGCCGACGTAGGCCAGCCCGCGCTCGTCGAGGATGGCCTGCAAGGGCCCGCCCTCGCCCCATCGGCCGTGCAGCACGGGGAAGATGACCTGACCGGGCCAGGTCGCGAACTCGTCGAGGGCGGCCAGGTCGTCCGGGCCGATGTCGCGCTGGCGCACGTCGTGGCCGGCCTGCTCGAGTGCGGCGGTGACGGCGCGGCCGGAGAGCAGCGACACCTCGCGCTCACGATCGGGCCCGCCGGCCAGCACGAGCACGCGCAACGGATCGGTCGTCACTGCCATGGGGGCAGGATAGCAGGCGGCGAAGGTGCGGGGGCCGGGGAGCGGGGATCCGCGGCGGCGGTCGGCGGTGGCACGGCGGCGGGGCGCGGGCGCGGGCATCGAGGCCACGCCCCTGTCAACGCCGGAGCTGAGCGACCAACGGGAGCGAAGGTCGGGATCGCCCTGCCCGGTGCGTGCAAGTACCCGTCGAGCACAGGTGGCAGATCCCGATCTTCGCTCGCCGACTCGCTCAGATCGGGCGTGAACCGATCGGGTCCGTGCGCTACACCGCGACGGGGGCCTTGATGTGCGGGTGCGGGTCGTAGTCGTGGAGCGTGAAGTCGTCGAAGGTGAAGTCCTCGATGCGCTTGACCGCCGGGTTCAACTCCATGCGCGGCAGCGGACGCGGGTCGCGCGTCAACTGCTCGTCGGCCTGGTGCTTGTGGTTGTTGTACAGGTGCACGTCGCCGAAGCTGTGCACGAACTCGCCGGGCTCCAGGCCCGTGACCTGGGCGACCATCATGGTCAGCAGCGCGTAGCTGGCGATGTTGAACGGCACGCCGAGAAACACGTCGGCCGAGCGCTGGTAGAGCTGGCAGCTCAGCCGGCCGCGGGCGACGTAGAACTGGAACAGCACGTGGCAGGGCGGCAGGGCCATCTGCTCGATCTGGGCGACGTTCCAGGCGCTGACGATGAGCCGGCGCGAGTCGGGGTTGTGCCGGATGTCGGCGATGACCTGCCCGAGCTGGTCGATGACGGGGCCGTCCGGGTCGTCGGCGTTGCGGGGCCAGGCGCGCCACTGCTTGCCGTAGATGGGCCCGAGCTCGCCGGTGTCGGGGTCGGCCCATTCGTTCCAGATGCGTACGCCGTGCCGCTGGAGCTCGCGGGCGTTGGTCGAGCCGTGGATGAACCAGATCAGCTCGTGGATGATGGACTTGAGGTGGAGCTTCTTGGTGGTCAGCAGGGGGAATCCGCCGCCCCCGCCGCCGCCTTCGCCCTTCGCGGCCGGGTCGAGGTTGAAGCGCATCTGGTAGCCGAAGACGGATCGCGTGCCGACGCCGGTGCGGTCGCTCTTGTCGACGCCGTGGTCGCGGATGTACCGGAGCAGATCGAGGTATTGCCGCATGGGCGTGATTGTAGTGCGCACAAGCCCATGCGGTGAGCGCCCGAGCCGAGCGCCCTTACGGCAGGGGTGTCGCTTGCCCCGCGTCCTCACGGCCCGACGCGATAGCTCATGCCCAGGTTCAGGATCTTCTGCAGCAACCCGTCGTAGGGCAGGCCCGCGGCGTGGGCGGACTCGGCCAGGTCCTCGCCGTAGGCCAGTTGCGGGTTGGGGTTGGCCTCGATGAGGTAGAGACGCCCCTCGGGCGAGAGGCGCAGGTCCATGCGCGCGTAGCCGGACAGCGACAGGGCGCGGTAGATGCGCTTGCACAGGTGCGGGAGCTGGTTCCGGACATCCTCGGGCAGGTCGCGGGCCTGGTCGCTGACCAGGCCGATCTTGGCCTGGTACTTGTGGTCCCACTTGACCTTGCCGGTGGCGGTGCGGGGCGCGCCCTCGCGCAGCTTGGGAAAGAGCAGCTCCCACGTCGGCAGGGTCTGGAGGCGGTCGTTGCCCAGCACGCCGACGTAGAGCTCCCGGCCGTCGATGTACTGCTCGCCGATGGCGTGGGTGTTGACCTGACGATGGATGAAAGCGACGCGCTCGGCGAGCTTCTCGTCGTCGTAAACGATCGACGCCTGGGCGATGCCGACCGAGCCCTCCTCCGTCAGGCTCTTGACCAGCAGCGGATACTCGAGGCGCGGCGGCTTGCGGACCTTGCGGCCCAGGGGAAAGACGTGGAAGCGCGGCACGGAGATGCGATGGTAACGCAGCACCATCTTGCTCAGCGCCTTGTCGTGGGCGAGCATCAGCCCGCGCGGGTTGCAGCCGGTGTAGGGCAGCTTCAGCAGCTCCAGGTAGCTGACCACGTG
>SKPT01000211.1 GCA_007119405.1 Phycisphaeraceae bacterium | reverse complement strand
CTCGAAGTCGGTCACCGGCGTGTCGAGCAGGGCGGTCTCCGCGGCGAGCTGGCGCTCCTGGTCGTCGTCGATCAGCATCGACTTGCTCGCCAGCACGTCCTTGATGAACAGCCGCGCCCGCGGGTGGGTCGGGTTCGTCGCCAGCACCTGGCGCAGGCAGCGTTCGGCCTTGGTGTAGTCGCCGCGGTCGTCGTAGAGCACCGCCAGGTTGATCAAGGCGTTCAGCGGCGGCTGCTCCTGCCGGACGCACTCCTCGTACAGGTGCACCGCCTCGTCCTCCTCGCCCATCAGATCGAGGTTGTACGCCAGGCGGAAGCAGATCTCGATGTTGTCCGGGTCCGCGGTGTAGGCGGCCTCGTAGCTCTGGATCGCGCCGAGGCGGTCGCCGGCTTGCTCGGCCTCGAGGCCGGCGTCGTAATACTTCCGGGCGGTGGACGTGTCGCGCAAGTCCTGTTCCTGGGCGGCGGAGGCGTCGCTCATGAGGGTACCTCGATCTCAAAGGGGGGAATCTGCCGAGCCATATAGCCTAGCCGGGCCCCCGGCCGGCGGCAAACCGGGTCGCGGCGCTGCTTTGACCGGGCCGCGGGGTTGTGGTACAGGTGCGCGACTCGCGGGAGCTTGCCGCCGAGACGGGGAACCCCGTGAAGGAGATGCCTTGAGCCGCAGCCGGATGCTTGTCGCCGTTTCCTCCCCCTGGGCCAGTGAGAAGCTCACCGCGCCGATCGCCGATCTGGCGCGCCGGCTGGACGCCGAGACGATCATCGCCCACGTCGCCGAGATCCAGGACGAGGACGAGCACGAGTCCGACGCCACGCAGCGCGGCGAGCAGACGTTGAAGCTGCTGACCGACTCGCTGCGCGAGGCGGGCATCGCCGCCGAGAGCGTCATGCTCCTCTCGGACGACACCGCCAAGGCGATCCTGAACACGGCGCGAGCCCGGCAGTGCACGCTGATCGTCCTGGGGCTGACCGGCCGCGGCGTGTTCAAACGCCTGATCGCCGGCGACGTGCCGAGCAACCTCATCCGCCAGACCGACCTGCCGGTGCTGCTGTGCCCGGCAAACTGGTCGGGCACGATCTGAGACGCACGCCTCTCCAATCGCGGCCGTGGATTGTCGTTGCAGTCGTTGTAGGGTGGGTAGAGCGAAGCGAAACCCACCGCCTGGGCCGAGGATCCACGACGCTCGCGGTGGGTTTCGCTTCGCTCTACCCACCCTACATCAACGCCTCACAGCGCGGTGTCGCCGACTCCGCCTTCTGCTCAGTGACCTCTGCGTCTCTGTGGTGAATCCTCCGGGCTCGCCGACGGCGCCTCAGCCCGCGCGCTCACGGACCATGCGCCGGCGCGGCCAGCCGCCTCACACCGCCTTGCCCGAGCCGGACGTCACCGCCGGCTCGACCGGCTCGGCCGGAGCCGCCGCGGCAGGCTCGTTACGTCGTGCGTCGGCCTCGCGGGCGGCCAGCGCCTGCCCGTACCGGTACGCCACGATGATGATCGCCAGATACAGCACCACAAACAGCGCCATCACGTAACGCACCCGCGCCTCGAGCAGCACCAGCGTCACCCCCAGCGACGCGAACACCAGCCCCAGCCCATAAAGGCACAGCACCGTCTGCCTCACCGACATCCCCGAACGCTGAAGCAGATGGTGCAGGTGACCGTTGTCCGGGCTCATGATCGGCCGGCCCTGCATCTTCCGCCGGAAAATCGCCAGCGACGTGTCGGTGATCGGCAGGGCGAAGACGATCAGCGCGGCCGTGACCATCAGCAGCGTGCCCTGGGCCTGGGCGAACAGCAGAATCGTCGCCACGCACAGGTAGCCCAGCAGCAGCGACCCGGCGTCGCCCATGAAAATCTTCGCCGGATTGAAGTTGTAAGGCAGGAACCCGATCAACGCCCCGAGGATCGCCAGGCACATGACGATCCGCCCCGCGTCGAGCGGGCCGATGCCCGGCTCACCGAGGGCGCGCACGGCGACGATCGAGGCGATCACGAGAAAGCCCAGCGCGGCGATCGCCCCCACCCCCGCCGCCAGCCCGTCCATCCCGTCGAGCAGGTTCATCGCGTTGCACCCGCCGATCACAAACCCGGCGATCACCGCCGTGCCCAGGGTGTAGACCAGAATCTCCGGCGCGTCGGCGATGCCGATGAAGGTCAACGATGCCTCGGCCAGGCGCAGGCCCACGTCCTGGCTGGCCAGCGCCGCCGCGGCGAAGAGCTGCCCGCCGACCTTCACCCGCGGGCTGATGCCGTAGACGTCGTCGAAAAGCCCCGTGAGCGTGATGGCCATCGCCCCCACGAGGATGCTCAGCGGCACGTGGGCCGAGCCCAGGCCGCCCTGCCCGCTCCAGAGCCCCACCGGCGAGGCGAGGTAGCAGGCGCTGACGCCCGCCATCCAGGCCAGGAAGATCGCCACCCCGCCCAGGTAGGCCACGGGCTTGCGATGCACCTTGCGCGACAGGTCCGGGTGGTCCACCACGCCGTTGCGCAGCGCCAGCAGCCGCATCACCGGCGTCAGCAGCAGCGCCACCAGCAGCGCGACCAGCAGCACCGGCCAGTAGGGGCGAACCACCCCGATCAGGTCGACAACGCCCTGCCCGCTCGCTGCGCTTGTGGCCAGGCTGATCCCGCTCAAACCGCTCTCCCATGCCCCCGGGCATCATCGCCTCGGCCAGCGGCTGGCATGGCGCTTACGTCCGGCCGTCGCGGCCATCGTCCTCGCCGGCGGCGACCGTCGCCTCGGCGTCGCTCTCCAGCCGCCGCCGCGGCTCCTCGGGCGCCTCGCCCCGGCCGTTGCCCACCGGGCCCTGCAACGCGCGGTAGCGGTAAAACTCGCGGTAGCTGCGCTTGAAGTACCCGCCAGCGCTCGGCCGAACACCGTTGAGCACCAGCCCCAGCACGTCCGCCCGCTGGCCGTCGAGCTGCCGGATCATCCGCTCGACCATCCCACGCTTGTCCTGCTCCGCCCGCACCACGATCGCCATCGCGTCCAGGTGCCGCGCCAGGAGCTGGGCGTCCGTCGCCAGCAGCGCCGGCGGGGCGTCGATCAGGATCACGTCGTACTCGCGCTCCGCCTCGCTCAGCAGCGTGCGGAACGCCACGCCCTCGAGCAGCTCCGGCGGGGCGTTGCGCGCCTCGCCCGTCGGCAGCACGCTCAGCCCGTCGCCGTTGAGCGCCACCACCGCCTGGGCCAGCGACATCCGGCCCTGCAGGCAGTCCACCAGCCCGGTGCTGTTGCCCACCCCCGCGAGCTGGTGCTGCCGCGGCCGGCGAAAGTCCGCATCGATCACCAGCACCTTGCGCCCGTTGTACGCCAGGCTCGCCGCCAGGTTCTGCGCCACCGACGACGCGCCCGAGTCAGCCTGAGGCCCGACGAGCATCAGCGTCTTGTAGCCGCGGCGGTCCATCTTCGACAGCACCGCCGTACGCACCTGACGGAACGCCTCGGCGATCAGACCCGCCGGATCCTGCTCCACCGCCCCCTCGATGCGGCCCGGCCCGGCCCGGTCCTCGCGGGCGTCGGGCACCACGCCCAGCAGCTCCGCCTCGCCCAGCAGCGCCACGTCCGCCGGGCTGCGCAGCCGCTGGTCCAGCAGCTCACGCAGGAAGATCAGCCCCGCCGCCAGCGCCAGCACCAGCAGCGCCATGCCCGGCACCACCATCTGAACCTGCGGGAACGTCAGCTCCGCCGACGTCGGGCCCATCTGCAAACGCACCGGCAGCATGTCCGGCCGGGCGGCGCCCAGGCGGATCTCCGTGAGCCGGTCCTCGACCCGGTCCAGGTTCGCTCGCGCGTACTCCACGCGGTCGCGCAGCTCCTCGAAACGCGTCAGCCGCTCGTTCAGGTCCGTCATCCGCCGCGACGCCTCGCGGATCTTCGGCTCCAGGGCGTCGATCTGGCCCTGCACCCGCTGGATCGCGTTGGCCGTGCGGTCCACCATCGCCGCCTGGTGCTCGCGGATCAGCCGCAGCATCTCCCGCTCCTTCTCGGCTTCGGTGGCGGTGATGTGCTCGTCGATGTCGCGGATGCGCTGGTGGTTCTCGTCGAAGCCGCGGCCGAGCAGGTGATCCCGCCGCAGGCGCAGGTGACGCAGCCGCTCGTTGAGGTTCTCGATCCCCGGGCGCATCTCGATCTGGGCACGCGTCTCGGGCCCGGCCTCGTACTCGCCACGCTCCAGTTGATCACGCTGCATCTGGTAGCTCTCGTGCATCTGGTCCAGCATCATCTGCAAATTCACGCGCTCTTCGGCCAGGCGCTGATAGGAGATGCTCGCCTCGCTGAACCGCGTCTCCAGGCTGTCCAGGCCTTCGCGGCCGATGAATTCGCGCATGCGCGTCTGCGCGTGGTTCAGATCCTCCTGCCAGGTCCGCTGCTCCTGCAAAAACGTCGCCTGCAGCTCGCGCACCCGCCCCGAAGCCTCGTCGCTGATCCGCTGACGGTACTCGCGGTTGATCGCCTCGAGGATGTATTGCGCGTCCTCGGGCACCTCGGTGCTCACGCGCACACGAAAGAGCATCGTCCCGCGCACGATCCCCACCCGCATGTGGTCCTCGACCAGCCGCTCGTGCGCCCGCGCCACGTCGTACCGCCCGTCCGCGTCGACGAAACGCTGCGCCCAGCGCGTCTGCTCGCGCACCTCCGGCCGGCGGATCGCGGCGCGAATGATCTGCTCGCTCTGGATCCGCTGCACCTCGCTCTGCATGAAACGCTCGATCACGTCGCCGCGCCCGACCTCCATCTCCCGGACGATCGGCTCCCACACGTCCCCGACGGTGGGCACGACGCCGAACACCGACTCGGACGTGTAACGCGGCGCGTAGACCAGCAGCGTGAAGTACAGCCCCACGCCCAGGCCCGTGCCCAGCACGGCCAGGGCGACGAGCACCCACATCCACTGCCGCAGCACGCGCAGCGGGTCGATCGGCTTGGTCCGCGAACGCTGGGCGGGCACCGCCGCGGCGGAGGTCGGCCCAAGCGGCCCGATGGGCGAGGGAGGGGTTGCACTCATCGATTCTGTCCTCTCGTGCTTGGCACAGGCGGCCGCAACGGGCCCGCCCAACTCACTGGTTCATCTCTTCCAGAAAACGCTCGATGTCCGCCAGCGCGTGCGCGTCGTCCTGCCGACGCGCCAGCGCCCGCGCCTGCTCGGCCATGAACCGCGCCGCCGTCGCGTCGCCAAGATCCCGGTGCACCTGACCCAGGTGCAGGTACGGCCGGGCCATCGGCCTCATCACCAGGCACCGCTCCAGCAGCCCCCGCGCCTCCGTCAGCTCGCCCAGCTCATGCCGGACCACCGCCATCGTGTCCAGCACGTGCGGGTTGTGCGGCGCCAGCTCCATGGCTCGCTCGGCCAGCGGCAGCGCCTCCTCCGCCCGGTCAAGATAGCGGGCCAGGATGTACGCCGCGTTGTTCAGCGCCACCTCGTTGTCCGGCTCGCTCTCGAGCATGGCCAGGAACAGCTCGGCCGCTGGCTCGTAATCGCCGCGGCGATACAGCGCCTGGGCCAGCATCCGATCCCGCGCCGCCGCCAGCGCCGCGTCGTTCGCGGCGTCAACGGCCTGGGCCCGCGCGATCGCCGACTCCAGCCTCTCGTGCTGCGCTTCTAGCGCCGCGATCACCAGCTCGACCCACGCCTCCCCGCCGGATGACAGCCGCGACAGCCGCTCGATGCCTTCGTCAATTCCGTGCGCCTCGCCCACCTGACGGGCCACCGCCGTCGCCTGCTCGAAGCTGCGCACCGCCGCCAGCGCCTCGGCCAGCGCGGCCTCCGCGGCCCGAGCCTCGCCCGCCGCCTCAAGCGCCCGGGCCTCGGCGGCACGCAACCCCGGCGAGCGCTGCACCAGCGTCGCGTGATCCCGCAGCGCCGCGACCGCCT
>SKPT01000282.1 GCA_007119405.1 Phycisphaeraceae bacterium | reverse complement strand
TTGCGACGCGCCCGGCTCTGGCTGCGAAAGGCGCGGCGCGCGGGGGCGGAGGCGACGGCCTGCCGGCGGCTGGCGCGGCGCGCGGCGTGGCTGCGCGTCAGCGTGTGGATCAGGTGAGGGCCCTTGTCGGCAGCGATGGCGGTGGGTGCCGGGACCACCGGCGGCTTGTCCGCCAGTGGCGCCCGGCCTGGCAGGAGGCACGGCTTGCCCTTCGGGTCAAGCCGTGGCTCCCAACGCCGTGAACTTCGCGCGTGCCGGCGCTGATGTAGGGTGGGTAGAGCGAAGCGAAACCCACCACGAACGTCGTGGATCCTCGACCGAGCTGGTGGGTTTCGCTTCGCTCTACCCACCCTACAACCGAAGTTCACGGCTTGCGTGGCACCCGCGCTCGGGTGCAAACAATGCCGCCCCTTGCTCGCGGGTGATGGTCGCTTCGCGCTTACCCACGGGACCTTTAAAAAGCCGCGAAGAAACGAAGCGCCTGAAAAACGCGAGAGAAGCAGAATTCGTCAACCCTCTCTAACTCTTACCGCTGTGTCCTCTGTGTCTCTGTGGTTTTTCTGAATGACTCGCATGGGGCACGCGGATCACTTGACGACAAAGAAGGGCTGGGTCCAGGCGAAGGACTCGCCGTCGCCCCAGCACTCGAAGCGGACGTAGGTGCAATTGTCGGGGACGCTGAGCTCGATGGTGGCGTCGTCGACGACCTTGATGCGCCGGCCGAGGTCCGCCAGGGCGACGATGCGGCGGGCGGTGGGGGCGTGAACGGTGATCGTGTCGTCGTGAACGTGGATCGCGTCGATGGTCACGCCGGTGGAGGCGTAGCCGCAGCCTCGGGCCAGGGCGTCGAGGATGTTCTCGACGGTCGGCTCGGTGACATGCAGGTGCATCCAGCCGAGCTCGACGTCGTCGGTGCGGTGCGAGTCGTCGGTGGCGATGCCCCAGACGCGTCGGCCGGCGGCCAGGAGCATGTCCCACTTGTTGGTGGCGTAGGGGCTGCCCTGGAGCCGGCCGATGGTGCCGTTGAAGATTTCCAGGCCGGTGTAGCCGACCCACTGCTCGAGGCAGTGGATGGGGCAATGGTCGAAGCGCTGCTGCCAGTTGGGGTGGTTGGCGAAGATGAGGCCGTTGCCTGACCGGGTCACGGCGTTGATGACGTTCTGCCGCAGCGGGTCGGGGGCGACGTGGGCGGTGGCCCCGACGTGGAGCAGGTGGGGCCCGTTCGCGCTGATCTCGTTGCCGGGGATGAGCGTCATGGAGCGGGCGTCGAGCCGGGCGTGGTCGTCGGGGGAGGTGTAGATGTCGTGATCGGAGATCATGAGGAAGTCGTAGCCGCGGGCCGCGTAGTCGTCGACGACGGCCTGGGGGTCGCGCTGGCCGTCGCTGCGGGTGGTGTGGCTGTGGAGGTTGCCGCGGACCCATCGGCCGGCGGCGAGGTTGGTGTAGGGGTGGTCGAGGGGCATTTTGAATGTCGGATTTCGAATTTCGGATTTCGGATTTGGTGGTGTGTGGGTGGCGCGATTTTAGCGGCGTGGGGCTTGTTTCGTGGCGCAGGCTCTGCGCGGGGTGGGCAATGGTTGCGCGATGGCCGCGATGGCGGGGACGGACGAAGCGCGGGGTTTGTTGTGGTGCATGTCGTGTTACAGGCGGGGGTTAGGTTGCGCCCGGGGCGATTGGCGCAGCGATTGGCACCGGCGTTGCCAGATATTGGCCCGGCCGCCGGATGCGGCCGCGAGGAGCCTGCGCCATGGATGGACGCGACGATGCCAGGCCGATGGAGCCTGTGGGCGAGCGGGGTTGGCTGGAGCTGTTGGCGGGCGCTGAGCGGGCCGGCGATGCGAACCTGGGTCAGACGTTGATTCGCCTGGCCCGCCGCGCCGCCGAGCTCGATGCGTCGTGCGCCGAGCGCGGGGAGGGCGGGCGATGAACTACGGGCTTTACATGTCCGCGGCCGGGGCGATGACCAACCACTACCGCCAGGACGTCTACGCCAACAACCTCGCCAACGTCGAGACGGCGGCGTTCAAGCCCGACCTGCCCACGATCAAGCAGCGCGCCCCGCAACGGATCGAGCGCGACCACGGCTTCGACGTCTCGCAACGCCTGCTGGAGCGCCTCGGCGGCGGCGTGCTGGCCGGGCCTCAGCACATCGACTTCAGCGCCGGGGCGATGCGGCAGACGGACAACCCGCTGGACGTGGCCCTGCCCGAGGACGACACCTTCTTCGCCGTGGGCGTCGGCGAGGGCGAGCTGAGGCTGACGCGCGACGGGCGCTTCACCCGCGCCGGCGACGGGCAGCTCGTGACGGTCACCGGCCACCCGGTGCTGGACGTCAACGACCAGCCGATCGTGCTCAACACCGACGCGCCGGCGGGCGTCACGGGCGACGGGCGCGTCGTCCAGGGCGATCAGACGGTGGCGCAGCTCGGTGTGTGGCACGTCGCCGACACGTCGCGGCTGAGCAAGCAGGCGGCCAACCTCTTCGCCTTCGAGGGCGGCGACCCGAGGCAGCTTCCGGCTCGGCCGCACCTTCAGCCCGGCTTCATCGAGGCCAGCGGGGTCAACCCGATCGCGTCGATGATGGCGATGATCTCGGCGAGCAAGGCGGCGATCGGCAACACGGAGCTGATCCGCTACCAGGACGTGATGATGGACCAGGCGGTGAACACGCTTGGACGGATAAGAGCGTAGCAATGCAGAATGCAGAATGCAGAAACCAACGCCGGAGTGACATGGCGCAGTGTCTACCCCATTTTCTGCATTCTGCATTCTGAATTCTGCATTCTGAATTGAGAAGATCATGGCCGTCACCGCACTCCATTCCGCCGCCACGGGTCTCTCGGCGTTGTCGACGAGCCTGGACGTGACCGCGAACAACCTCGCGAACATCAACACGACGGGCTTCAAGCGTTCGCGCGTGAACTTCGAGGACCTGCTCTACCAGGAGAAGGCCCAGCCGGGCGTGCAGAACGCCAATGGCGACGAGAGGCCGGCCGGCCTCTACGTGGGCCTGGGCACGCGGGTGAGCAACACGCAACTGGACCTGGGCCAGGGCGACATGATGGAGACCGGGCGGCCGCTGGATCTGGCGATCAACGGCAAGGGGTTCTTCCAGGTGGCGATCCTGCCCGAGCAGGGCACGGGCGTCGGGTACACGCGGGCGGGGAATTTCTTCGTCAACAGTGACCGCGACGTGGTGCTGGGCAACGCCGACGGCCCGCGCCTCGAGCCGCCGATCAACATCCCCGAAGACGCCCTGGACGTGCAGATCACCAACGACGGCACGGTGCACGTGTTCGTGCCCGGGCAGGTCCAGCCGGAGATCGTCGGGCAGATCGAGCTGGCGAACTTCGTGAACCCGGAAGGGCTCAAGGCGATCGGCGGCAACCTCTTCGTCGAGACCGCGGCCTCGGGGCCGGCGATCGAGGGCCTGCCGGGCGAGGGCAACTTCGGCACGGTCCTGCAAAATCACCTGGAAGGCTCGAACGTCAACCCCATCGACGAGCTGGTGAACCTGATCCGCACGCAGCGGGCGTTCGAGCTCAACAGCCAGAGCATCGAGGCCGCCGACCAGGCGCTGCAGGTCGTGGGCAACCTGAGGCGGTTCTGAGTGAGTCATGGCCAGGGATGAACGCGAACAGACCCGAATGAGCAGGCACACGCACAAGCTGGTTGAGTCGCTGGTGCTCGTCATGGCGGTGGCGCTGGGCGCGGCCGAGGCGCAGGCGGGGGTGGTGTTTCTGCGGCCGGAGGCGCGCGTCGCGGGCGACGTGGTGACGCTCGGTGACGTGGCGGAATTGCATGGCGAGTACGCCCGGTCGCTGGCGGAGCTGGAGGTGATGCGCTTCGACGGCGACGTGGCGCAGCGCGACCTGGATCTGCGCGCCCTGCGGCGGAGTCTCAGCGACGCCGACGTGCACTGGGGCCGATTGACGCTGCGCGGCTACGGGCAGTGCGTCGTGACGCGTGGCGACGCGAAGCCGACCGAATCGACCACCCGCGGGAACGACGCCGAGCGCGCGCCGCTGCGTATCGAGCCGGGCACGCTGGGGGCGCGGATCGAGCAGTTGATCGTGAGTCTGGCGGACGCGGAGGCGGAGGATCTGCGCATCGCGTTTCAACAGCGTGACGCGCAGCGCCTGGCGCTGCCGCTAAGCGCCGGGCGGTTCGAGCTCGAGCCGATGGGCAGCGGCGCGGTGGGCCGGGTGGTGGTCGTGGTGCGGCGGTTCGAGGCCTTGGCCGAGGTGGAGCGGTTTACGATCGCGGCCGACGTGAAGCGGCGGGTCACGGCGCTGGTGGCGCGGCAGACGATCGGGCGCGGACAGCGCTTTGCGGCCGAGGACTTCGAGCGTCGCGTGGTGTGGCTGGACTCGGATCGTGGCCAGCCGCTGGACGAGATCGAGCTTGTCCAGGGTCGGCAGGCCGACACGGTGCTGCGTGAGGGCACGGTGGTGTACCCGGAGCACGTGCGGGCGCCGACGCTGGTGCAGCGGGGCGAGCGCATCGCGGTGCGTGCCCTGGCGGGGGAGCTCATGGTGCGCGCGACCGCGCGGGCCGAGGAGGCGGGCGCGGCGGGGGATGTGATTCGCGTGCGCAACGAGCGGACGCGCCAGCGGTTTCTCGCGGAGGTGACCGGGCGGAGGCAGGCGGTGGTGCATGGTGCTGGTGCGAAGGAGCGATGATGATGATTGGACGCGGCACATGGATGGGTCGAACTCGCGAAGCGGCCAGCGGTGTGCGCCGCGGGCCTGTCATGGCTTGCCCCGCGCGACAAGCCGTGGCGCCCGGCGTGGCGGTGTCGGCGCTGGCGTTAACGATGACGTTGCTCGCGCTCAGCCCGGCGCTGGGGCAGAGCTCGTCGCTGTATCTGCAGGGGCCTCAGGCGCAACCGCCGGCGCCGGCGCGGCAGGACCAGGATGACGCGCAGCCGCGGCCGCGTCTGGAGCCGGCGCTGGCGCAGGTGAGCTTTGCGTCGGTGTCGGTGCCGGAGCCGCGTCGGCTGGGGATGCATGATCTGGTGACCATCGTCATCCGCGAGTCGATGGAGACGGACTTCCGCTCGTCGCTGAGCACGTCGCGCGACGTTGACTTCGACGGCCAGATCAGCGACTTTCCGCGCTTGACCTGGGCGGACATGGTCAATGCGCAGCTCCGGCCCAACACCTTCGGCGAGGGGCAGCCGCGCGTCGGGATCGACTACAGCCAGTCGTTCGACGGCGACGGGGACTACCGCCGGAGCGAATCGATCACGGGACGTGTCACGGCGCGGGTGATTGACGTCAAGCCCAACGGCACGGTGGTGCTCGAGGCGCGCAAGCACCTCGAGGCCGACGACGAGACGCTGACGCTGGTGCTCACGGGCACGGCAAGGGCGGAGGACATCACGGCCGACAACACCATTCTCTCGACGCAGCTTTACGACCTGCGTTTGAACAAGCAGCACACGGGCGAGCTGCGCCGCTCGTCGCGCAAGGGGATCTTCACGCGCATCCTGGAGACGGTCTTCAACTTCTGAGGGGCAGGAGAATAGCCACAGATGCACACAGATGAACACAGATAAGAAGAGAGAGAAGCCACCAATGAACACAAAGGAACACAAATTCAGTGAAGGAACGCGAATGATTCGTGTTCATTTGTGTTCATTTGTGGCCATGTCTTTGTTGCTTTCCGTGGCGGCCGCGGCGCAGGCGGTGCAGGTGCAGGACATCGTGCGGCTGAAGGGGGCCGAGGGATCCAAGCTGGTGGGCATGGGGCTGGTGGTGGGCCTGGATGGCACGGGCGATGGCGGGGACTTTCGCCCGGCGATGCGCTCGCTGGCGGAGATCGTCAGCCAGTTGATGGATCCGAACGTGGTCGCGTCGGAGCTGAGCAACGCGGACAACGT
>SKPT01000574.1 GCA_007119405.1 Phycisphaeraceae bacterium | reverse complement strand
CGGTGTCCTCGTGCTCATCAAAGAAAAGCTTCGCCGCCGTCAGCACGTTTTCGAAGCCGCTGTGGCCGTAGTCGTGCCTGTGCCAGGCCGCGAGCTCGTGGGTGCGTTGTGCTTCCTGCTCGCGTGTGAGGCCGTAGCGCTCGCGCCAGGCGTTGCGGCGGTCGTCGTCGTTCTGGAGCACCTGGCGGATCGACCAGCGCATGGGGGCCTCGTAATGGGCGGGGTTCATGGCCTCGTTGAAATGATCGGAGATGAAGGGGGCGAGCAGGTTCTGGCGCTGGGGGTTGAAGGCCCATCGTCCGTCGTCGCGTACGAGGATGGGTTCGAGCGTCCGGCCGTCGACGTGCACGACACGCGTGAGGTTGCGGTAGAACATGAACCCGGCGTAGTTGGCGGCGAGGTCGGCGTTGGAGTAGGTTCCGCTGACCCAGTAGCCGAAGTAGGTGCGTTCCTGTGTTACTCCGTGTGTGACGGCGGCGCCGCGCGCCTTTTCCGGGGTCAGCCCGGCTTCGAGGCCGCGGTGGTAGATGCGGTAGTACTCGTAGCCCTGGGCGAAGAAGTGGCCGATCTTGTCGGTGCCCATTTTCGAGCCGTGGAGGTTGACGACGGGCGCGACGCCGATGAGCAGTTGCGGCCGCCAGACCGCGGCGAGCCCGAACTTGGAGCGGTGGTAGCGGAGGTTGAAGCGCAGGGGTTTGTCGTGCTCGAAGTCGGCGTGGCGGAGGTAGAGCTCGATCCAGGCCTCGGGCCAACCGTGGCCGAAGCGACGCCAGAGCGCCTCGCAGACGCGGTGATGCGACAGCCAGGCGGCGGCCTCGAGCCCGGCGGTTCGGCGCTGTTCCGTGTTTGCCGCGGCCTGGGCGCGGGCCTCGGCCTGGTCGATGCGGTCGTTGAGCTCGTCGATGATGTGCTCCAGACGCATCCGGAGCTTGGCGTCCAGGTCCGGGCCGAGGTCGGCCAGGGGCTGCGGCGGCAGGGTGAACTGGTCGGCCTCGAGCGACCACGCCGGGGACGCGACGGCAAGCGCCAGGCCCATGACCATCGCCGCCATGATCCGCTGGAAGGTCGATCGCATGAGGGTTTCCAATGACCGCGAAGGGGCGAAGAAGGCGAAGAGCGCGAAGCGGGACAGCCGCGGCAACGGGGCAGGGCTATCAACCTTTGAAAGGTTGGCTTTATCCGGGTTGGACGTATTCAGGGTGCCACGGCTTGACCGCGAAGCGACAAGCCGGGTGATCGTCGAGACACGCGCGGCTTGCCCTTCGGGACAAGCCGTGGCACCGTGGCGCGAAGTTGATTCAGATCGAAGCTGGATCCCACGGCATTGCCGCTGCGCGTCGTTCGTTTGCTTCGCCGCTTCGCGGTTCATTCCAGAGATCACGGGTCGCGGGTCAGGTCCACGATCTGCGGCTGGACCATTTTTTCGTAGTCCTGCCAGCGCATGCGCACCGCCTGCTCGTGGGAGCCGGCGTTGAAGGTGATGGAGTCATCGTCGACCAGGTGGGGGCTGACGAGCACCGGGAGTTCGTAGAGGTTGCCGAACGGCGGCTCGGCGCCGACCTCGGCATCGGGAAAGAGGCGTGCGAGCGTCGGCTCGTCGGCGAGCCTCACGTTCGTTCCCAAGGCCTTGCTCGCCTTGTCGAGGTCGATCTTTTCCGGGGCCGGCACCACCGCCATCACGGGCTGGCCCTGGGCTTCGAGAAGGACGACCTTGGCGAACGCCCGGCCGGGCGTGTGCGTGTCCGCGGCCGTGCGCTGGGCGCTGTAGTCCAGCCGATGGTGGATCAGCTCATACTCGATGTCGTGCCGGTCGAGGTATGGCAGCAGGCGGTTCGTCGGTGGCACCATGGCACCAGCCTTTCGTCGACGCGCCAGCCCACGTGAGGCTAGCGCGGCGACGGCTCGCGGTCCACGATGGGCCGGAGGCTCGGGCAACGATGCCGGCGGCCAAAGGGCCGCGGACCTCCGGCGCGGCGTGGAGCGGGGGTTTTGGGGCGCGGCTGCGAGATTTTCCTTGCCAAGCGTGGGTTGAACTTTACAATGGCGAGCACACTTCGACCTTCAATCCTCAAACCGGGAGGCCACAACATGAGCCCGACCCCCACCCGCCGGACGCGTCGGCTGCCGAGCCTTCGCAGTGTCGCTTTGCTGAGCGTGGTGCTGCTGGTGCCCGCCGTCTACGGCGGCGTCCAACTGCGCCAGGCGGAGCAGTCGCACCTGGACCGGGCCGACCAGGAGCACGCCGCGGCGGTCGAGCAGGCTCGCGAGGCGTATCGCCAAGCTCTGGAGCAGGCGAACGAGGAGCTGCGCGGGCGTTACGCCAGCCTCATCACCCGCTACGAGCGTGACGGGCAGGGCGACGTTGTTGAAGGGCTGCAAGCCCGGCTTGAGCAGCAGCTCGCCGAGCTGCCCGCCGCCGTGGAGGTGGCCCACGGTCTGGAGATCGGCGGCGACTGGCACGGTGCGATGGTCGAGGCGATCGGTCCGAACCTGATCAACGCCAGCCGCCAGGCCGTGCCGACCGACACGCTTCAGACGCAGCCTTTCGTGATGCTCTACTTCTCGGCGTCGTGGTGCGGGCCCTGCCAGCGCTTCAACCCGCATCTGAAGGCCTTCTACGAGGAGCATCGCGACTCCGATCTGTTCGAGGTCGTGCTCGTCAGCCGCGACCGCTCCAACGCCGACGCGCTGCGCTACCTCCAGAATGTCGAGATGCCCTGGCTGGCGATCCCGTACAACCGGATCAACGCCAGCGGCGTGGTGCGCGACTACGGCGGCCGGGGCATCCCCAACCTCGTGCTCCTGGACGGCGATGGGCAGGTCGTTTCCGGCAGCTACCGCGACGGCCAATACGTCGGTCCGCGCGCCGTGCTCAACGACATGCAGCAGATCATCGACCACCACGCCGAGCACGGCACGCTGCCCGAGGGCTTGTAAGGAATATCCCTTGTGCGGGTGCGATGGGCCATGCATGCACGGCTTGCCCTGCGGGTCAAGCCGTGGCACCCCACCCCCGAGGCTTCATCTGGATCCGCATTGCCTCCGCCACGACCGCCACGCGATGCAACACACGTGGGCGCGTGGTGTCCGCCGGCGCTGTGGCTTTTACAACTGCTGGCCGACGATCGCGATGCCGGCGGCGTCGGCGGCCTGGATCACCTTGGGCCGGTCGGCGAGGATGACGCGTCCGGCGGCGAGGACGAGGCAGGTGCCGCCGGCGTGCTTGAGATGCTCGATCGTCCTGACGCCGACGGTGGGCACGTCGAATCGGAGGTCCTTGTCGCGCGGCGCGCCCTTGACCAGGACCCATCCGCCGCTGGGGCACAGTTCGCCGGCGCGGGCGATCATGGCGTCGGTGCCCTCGATGGCCTCGACGGCGATGACGTCGCGTTCCTTGACGGCGATGGCCTGTCCGATGTCCAGCTCGTTCATGGCCATGAGGATCGGCCAGGCGAAGGCGATGTCGCGCCACTGGCTGCTGTTGGGCTTGCGGCGTGTGAGCACGCCGGGCTCGGCGAGGTGGTCCGGGATGTATCGGGTGGTGTCGATCAGCTCGATCCCCCAACGTCCAAGTTCGTCGGCGACGGCGGCGAGGAGCGCCTGGCTGCGCTTGTCGTGGCGGAGCACACGGTACCAGAGCCTGGCGGCGCGCCAGTCGGGCATCTGCCGGACCAGTCGCATGGGCTCGTACATGCGTGCCTTGCGTACGGTGCCGATCATGACGGCCTGTGTGACGCCCCAGCGGCGCAGGAGTCGGATCCAGCGGCCGATGCGGATGATGCCCGCCTCGGCGAAGCGGTCGCACATCGGCGGGAGTGCGGCGTCGTACTGGTCCGCGAGGCCGACGCACGCGACCGGGTGGCCGGCCTTGTGGATCCCCCGGGCCTGGAGCAGCGGCAACTGGCCGTGGCCGGCGATCAGTCCAATCGGCTCGGGCATAGCCGGGTATGATAGCGGGGCCCCGTCAACGCCCGTCCTGAGCGAGTCCGCCGGTGGCGGGGGCGAAGGGCGGATTTCCGGCGTCACCCGCATGCACCTATCCCGAATCATTCAGAATAACCACAGAGGCACAGAGAGCACAGAGAAGAAGAAGGAACCACAGATGCACACCGATGCACACGGATCAAGGCAGGCAGAGGATAAGGAAGGCAGGAAGGCAGGAAAAGAGTGCGATCAGGGCGGGGCGCCCTCCGGCTTTTCCTGGCTTCCTGGCTTCCTCAGCTGCCTTGCCGCCTTCCTTCGTGCCCTCTTCGTGCCCTTCGCGTCTTCGTGGCGCGCGTGTCACCACAGAGGCACAGAGGGCACAGAGGTAAGATTTTTGTTGGCAGGCGTTTAGCGCCGCCGACGACGCCGTCGGCGCACAGCGGGCCGGCTGCGCAAGCTCTGGAACGTCCTGTTCCTGGGTGATCTGTCTGTGTCTCGGTGCCTCCGTGGTGAATCATTCGGGCTATCCTCCCCGTTGTGACCGGCACCTCCCCCGATCAGCACGCGGTCGCCGACATTGTCGTCGCTCCGCCGATGAGCCCGCCGTCCGACCGCCGGGTGCCGTTCGGCTGGCGGGCGTTCGCCGTCTGCCCGCCCGGGCCGTCGCCGGCCCAGGTGCAGTGGTGGAGCCAGGCCGGGCGCCCGACCGACCGGCCGGCGCGCCTGCGTGTGAGCGTCGCCCTGGACGAGCGTCGCCCGGTGCGGGTGGAGGTGGCGCTGGCCCGGTCGCAGCGGCGCCTCGGGCGCATCGACATGCGTTACGCCTACCCGCTCCAGCCCTTCGAGCTGGAGCTGCCCGCGACGGCGGTGAGCGAGGTGCTGCGCGAGGGTGTGACCCTCACGCTCGCGGAGGCCGGCGAGCCGTTGTGGCTGCTGACGGAGCAGACCCGGCGGGGCCCCGGGCACGAGCTGCTCATGCCGCACCTGATGTGGCCCGGCGCGGGCGGGGTCGACCGGGTCGGTGAGATGCTCGACCGGCTGGCCTCGCTGGCGAGCGTTCAGCCGTTTGGCTGGATCGAGGGCTGCGTCCTTGACGCCCTGGCGGACTTCGCCGAGCTGGATGACCCGCGTCGCGAGGCGATGCGCCAGGCGCTGCACACCCACCTCGGGCTCTTTTTTTCCGAGAAGGAGAGCGCCCGGGTCGTCTACGAGGACATGTTCTCGCGCCCGGCGGACGACCACCTCCACGGCATCGAGCAGGGGCTGATGTTCGCCGGCCTGGCCCGGGCCTGGCCGGGACACCCGGCCATCGACAAGGGCCTGGACCACCTGCAGCGGCTGCGCCGTGAGGACGATGCGATCTACGGCGGGTCGACCATCACCTGCGAGGGGGCGTACACCGTTGCCTGGCCGCTGGCGCTGATCGCCCGCGAGCGCAACGACGCGGAGCTGCGCCGGGTCGCGCTGGCGCAGTTGACCCACCGGCGGCGGCGCCTCGCTCACGAGGGGGCCATCTGGCTGCGCCACGGCGACGACGGCACGCGCGCCTACCGCAACTGGGCCCGCGGCGTGGCGTGGTACATGCTCGGCCACGTGCGGGTGCTCGAGACGCTGGAGCCGGACCAGCGCCCGGCTGAGCATGTTGAGGAGGTGGCCCGCGTCGGGCGGTGGGTGCGCGAGCACCAGGGCGAGGACGGGCTGTGGGACTGCTTTCTGGGCGAGCCTGAGACCGGTCGGGAGACGTCAGGCTCGGCGGGCATCGCGACGGCCCTAGCGCGGGCGGCGGCGGCGGGGTTGGTGGCGGGGGCGGACGAGGTTGAGGCCGCCCGCGTCGCCCAATGGGTATGCACGCACCAGCGCGAGGATGGCCTGTGGGATTGCTTCCTCGATGAGCCGGAGACCGGGCGCGAGACGTCAGGCTCCGCGGGCATCGCGGCTGGTCTGGCGCGGGCGGCGGCAGGG
>SKPT01000047.1 GCA_007119405.1 Phycisphaeraceae bacterium | reverse complement strand
GGGCAGATCCTCGCCCGCCCAGAGCAGCTCTTCGCCGGGCCCGCGCAGCTCGACGCGCCCCAATCGCTGGTCGCCGTCGGCCGCGCAGGCCGTCAGCTCGACCTGGTGCGTCACGTCGCCGCCGCTCGGCGCGACCTGGCCCATCGCGTGGCCGTCGACCGTCAGATCGAGCACCGGTCCGCTGCTGGCGACCAGGCGTCCGCTGGCGAAGGCGCGCGTCAGTTCATCAACCGCCGGGCGGCCGGTGCCCTCGCCGAGCCAGAGCTGGTTCAGCAGCACCCGCTGGCCCCGTCGCTGCCACGTCGACTCGCACGACAGCCCGACATCCATCTCCGCCACGCCCGGCAGGCGAAACCCCGCGTCCAGCAGCTTGTGCCACAACGCCAGGTATGCCGGCCGATACGCCTGGTACCCCATCACCACCATGCCGTCGGCGAAGCCCTCGGCGATCAGGTGCGCCGGCAGCTCGCTGGCGATGTTGGTGATGAACCGCCCCTGGCCGTCGCGCCACCAGCTCGTCGGATGCGCCCAGTAGCCCAGCGCGCCGGCGCCGCGCTGGATCGCCACGATCTGCGTGTACGGCCGGCGCGTGTAGGGCATCGGCTCGGCGGAGTCGTCGCCCGGCACCGAGCGATGCAGCATCCAGCGGTCGAAGTCCTGGTCGTAGTCGTGCCACGGCGGCTCGTCGGCGTGATACCCCACCCACCACATGTGCCCGAAGCGGCCCTTGGGCGTCTCGTTGTCCAGGTAGAAGAGCGTGCCGTTCTCAGCGCACGCCGCCACGCGCTCAAGCATCTGCCGAACCTGCTCGAGCTGGCTCTGCCGCACGGCCTGGCGATCGAAGCCGGCCTCGTAGTAGCGATCGCGCTGCGGCCCGTCGTAGCGCTGCTGCGCCGCCGCGGCCTCGGGGGTGTAGGGCGAGCCCATGCCCACGGCGTCGACGCCCTGCTCGGCCGCCCACCGCGCCAGGCGCGCATAGGCCGCCGGCGGCGGCACCGCCCCGCCGTGATCCTCGCGTCCGCTGAAGGTGTGCGTGTGCGTCAGCACGCGCTTCCACGCCGCACGCCACCGCGCCGAAGGCTCCTGCACTTGATGCTCGATCAACTGGGCCGGGTATTGCTCCGCAACAGGCAAAATGCTTCCTTTCTCGTCATCGAACGCCCCGCCAAGGGCCGGCCCGCGCCCTGGCGCAGGCCGGCCTGAGCGTGCATCGGCCTCAGCGGCGCCGCCGCATGAGCGCGATCGCCCCCAGCCCCAGCAGCGCCAGGCTGCCCGGCTCCGGCACGCTCGCCGAACCGCTGCCGACCAGCATCTCGACGAACGGCGCCACGTCACCCGTGTCGAACGCGCCGGCTTCGTTGATGTCGCCGGCGGCGATCATCGTCGCCTCGTCCACGCCGAACTGGCTCTGGTACGCCGCCGCATCCGTCAACGCCAGCACGAACGGCGCCACGTCGCCGGTGTCCACCACCCCGTCGAAGTTCATGTCGCCCAGAAGGATGGGATCCTCCGCGGCGATCAACTGCACGTCGTCGATCAGCAGGTGCGGCGCGTTGCCGCTGAAGCTGTGGCCCCAGGGCGCGATGTGCACGCGCGACAGCAGATGCACCGACGGGTCGAAGGTCGTCTGCGTCAGGTCCACGACCACGTGCTCCCAGATCGCCGGGTCATCGTTGGTCGCGAAGCCCGGCGCCGTGGCCTCGCCATCGATCATGTAGACGTGGCTCGGATCACTCAAGGTGGTCAGGACCTCTTCCTCGTCCTCGTCGAGGTAGCCGATCTGGACGCTCAGGTGCTGGGCCGTCGGCTCGCTTATCGGGCCGCCGTAGAACGAGAGGATGTCCTTGTTCATGTAGAACTCGAGAAAGTGGTTGGCGCCGACGTCCAGCCCGGGGTGGTTGAATCGGAACTGGCCCGGGCTGGAGGCCATCTCCTGCCGCGTGTGCAGGGCGTACTCGCCGCTGTTGACGTTCTCGTCCTGGCTGCGGGTCTGCCAGGTGGTCGTCCAGGCGCCCTCGGGGATGGTCGCGTCGTTGCCCGTGCCGTCGTCGTAGATCACCAGAGACGCGGCGGCGGGCGAGGCGAGGAGCATGGCGGCCAACACCGCGGTGGCACCGATCGTCACGTGCTGCTTCATGGTCGTCTTTGCCTGCCTGGCTGGGGAAACGCGATGCGTGAGCATGTCGAGCCCTCCTGCGAAAGATGAAAAGAAGAAGACAAGTCGAGTCCTTGACCACTCGCCTGACGTGGCGAGCCCTGTGAACGAGAAAGTCCGAAACCAGGCCTCCGGCGCGGCCCCATCGGTCTCAAGCGCCCCGCTCGACCGGCGGCCCCGGCGACCGGGGCGGCGTCGTTTCAATCGGATGAACGTCCATCGCCTCCACGGCGACGAGGCGCGGCGCCAGGCGGATGACGTGGCCCGAGGCCTCGCCGCCGCGCAGCCGCTCGATGATCTGCTTCGCCGCCATGCGCCCGACTTCCGACCAGTCGATCCGCAGCAGCTTCGCCTTGCGCGACGGGTAGTTGAACGCCCCGGCCATCACCTGCTCCACCGCGTCCAGGTGCCACGCCTCGAAGTGCACCATGTCCAGCCGCGCCAGCGCCTCGGGCAGCGCCGGCTCACTGGGATCGATGGGGTAGATCAGCGGCGCGCTGACGAAGCTGTTCTCCACGAACACCGCCGTCGGCGGCTCGGCCAGCGCCAGCAGCTTGTCCGCCGCGACCCGGCCGGGCAGATTGTTCTCGCTGCGCTTGGGCGGGCTCTCGACGACGTACTCAGGCGGCACGTCCAGGCCCGCGTCGCCCATCGCGCACCGAAAGCCCGAGTGCTTGCGGCTGGACGCCGGGTCGTCCGACACCCGCCAGCGGATCGTCGCGATGCGCTCGTGCCCGGCGTCGATCAGGTGACGCGTGCCCGTGTACGCCCCGCCAAAGTCGTCGATCACCACCGCGTCCACGCCCTCGGCGTGAAGGGTGTGGCCAAGCTGCAAGGCCGGAACGTCCCGGCTCTCGAAGAAACGCGCGATCGGCTCGATGTCGCCGGCCAGGTCCGAGTCCAGGATCACCCCGCCGGGCCTGAACGACAGCAGCTCCTCCAACTGCGCCCGCAGCTCCTTGGCCCCGGGCCGATTCAGAAACTCCAGCCGCAGCGCCACGTCGAACTCGTGGAAGCTGCTGTTGAGCCCCTCGTACTTGCGGAAGAACGGCGCGTACACCGACAGGTCCGTGAACGAGCGGTACTCGCAGATGTAGAACACCGGCTGGCGCAGGTGGCGCGGCTTGAGCCCGGCCTGATCGAGCAGCTTGCGGATCTGGCGCCGACGCGGCTCGGAGATGCCCCCCTTGCCGTTGAGCACGTAAGACACCGTCGCGACGGACACGTCCGCCTGCCGGGCGATCTCGCGCAGCGTCATGCCCTGGTTGCTCATCCGCTTGCCCGGGCCTGGGCCCGCTCCACGTTTGCGCCTCGATCACTCAACTTCCGCTTAACAGCGTAACCCCACGCCCCGAGGCCGTCAATACCCTTTTTGCCTATTTATCCCGCCTTTTTTGTCGCCCCGCCATCTCCCTCGCCGTGGCTCCGACGCCCATACGCACCAAATAGTTAACTCATTGTTCACCTGGGGCTGGGGCCGGCTTGCGCGTCTCGAACGCGTCCAGCAGCTCGCCATGCTCGTCGTAGGCCTCCACCCGCTGGCTCACCCCGTCCAGCGTCACGATAAGGCAGTGCCGCACCGATTCGGCCCGCTCCAGGAACCACGTCTCAGCCGGGTCGTGCACCGGACGCGTGCTCACGCCCCACGCCCCGTCCCCGACGTAGACAATGCCCGCTTCGGCGTCGATCTGCTCCGCCCGGATCGGCGGCGTCCGCTTGTACGTGTGGTCGTGGTTCTCGAACGCCAGGCGAACCCCGTAACGCTCGAACAGCGGCACCCACTCGGCCCGGATCCGCGTCGGGAAATTCCAGTGGTCGTACTGCCGATGCGACGGAAAGGCCGGCCAGTGATACACCGGCAGCACGTGCGGCACCTCCCGCCGCTCGGCCAGCACCTCCGCCAGCCAGTCGGTCTGCGCCCCGCGGATCGGGTTGGCGTGCTCGGTGTCCAGCACGATCACGCTCATGTAGTCGCCGAAGTCCAGCACGTTGTAGCCCGGCTGGCCCGGAAACGCGAAGAGCTGGAAAAAGTAGGACGCGATCCGCTGCCGCCAGGCGTCCGTCTGCTCATAGCCTTCGTGCTCGCGCCACGAGCCGCTTTGCACCTCGTGGTTGCCGATGGCGACGACGATGGGCATGACGTAGCCTTCGTCGTCAATCAGCGTGTTGTAATTGGCGTCGAACCACTCCTGCCAGCGGTAGAGCCGCTCCTCCAGCCCGTCGGCGTAGGCCAGGTCCCCGCCCCAGACGATGAAGCGTGGCTCATGCGCCATCGCCACGCGGTTGACCCGCTCCATCCAGTCCTGCCGATGCCGCGTGTCCCCGCCGGCGGCGAAGACCAGCGGCTCGTCGAGCGTCGCGGGCATGGTGACGAAGCCGTAGTCCTCATCATGCCCCACCGCCTGGAAGCGGTAGGCCGTGTCCGGCGCCAGGCCCGTCAGCTCCACCCGGTGGATGAACTTGTCCGGCCAGCCCTGGATCGGCTTGACGCTCGTCACCGCCTCGTGGCGCTCGCCCGGCTCATCGCTGGGCCAGTACGCCAGCGTCACCGGCTCGGGCGGGGCCTCGGCGGCGACCAGCCACTGCACGGTCATCGTCGTCGCCGGGTCACGCTGCCAGGTCAGCAGCAGCCGATCCGCGCGAAAGACCTCCGCCATCGCCGCGTCGCCCACCAGCAGCGCCGCCAGCACCGTCACGATCAACCCATGTCGCAGATTCATGATTGGTCTCGCCTGTTCCGTCCTGCACAAGGAACGCGTGCCTCGGTCAAGGGTGCCACTGACAAGCGGCGTCCGCGGCGCTTGTCAGTGTGGATGCTCATCGGCAATGACAAGGCCGAAGACGGCCTTGTCGGTGGCATCCCGCCCGCCGCGCTTCACTGCCCACGCAGCGCCCCGGCCGGATACCCGCCGGGCAGCCGTGGCTGGCCATAGTCGAACACCGCCCCGCTCCAGTCGCCTTGCGGAGCCAGGTAGGCGTGCAGCAGCGCGTTGGGCGCCATCGTCTCCCACACCGTGAACTCGGCCTGCGAGATGATCGGCCAACCGTCCGAGATCCGCCGCAGCGCCGGCCAACGCTGCTCGTCGTACAGCGAGGGGTGCACCTTCTCCGCAATCACCTGCACATACGGCGCCCGCGACACGCTGGCAATGCCGTAGATCGTCAGCCCCGGCGTCGGGCCCATCCCGTTGTGGATGTGCGTGTACGCATCGAGCTGAAGCGGGTTGTAAGGCGGCCTGTCGCCCAGCCCGCTCGTGAAGCTCCAACCCGCCGGGTTCGCCCCCAGCAGAAAGTCGACCGACCGGCTGGCGGCGTCGAGGTAACGCTGATCGCCCGTCAGATGGTGCGCGTGCACCAGGAAATCACCCTTGCGCCCCACGCCCGTGGACCGGCCCCAGCCGTCCGTGGAGTAGTACGCCCAGCGCCGCCCTTCGATCCGCCGCACCGCGTCGTCCGCGTTATCGATGATCATCCGCCCAAGCCCCCGCGCCACCTCCTCGTCGCGCTCCCGGCCGGGCGCGAGCAGGTACGACACGAAGTAGTGCGTAAAGACCATCCCGCCCATCACCGTCTGGTGGTTGAAGTAGGTCGGCTTGTACTGCGCCGGCCACTGCGTGTCGCCGTCGATCAGCCGCCGGGCGTGATCCAGGAACACCTCGTGGTACCCCTGCTCGCCGGTCAGCAGGTAGAGCTGGCCCGAGGCGAACAGCGTCACGCCGAAGCTGAACGCGTACGCGTCGTCG
>SKPT01000050.1 GCA_007119405.1 Phycisphaeraceae bacterium | reverse complement strand
GCGAAGCGAAACCCACCAGTCTTGCCTTGGATCTACGAGCATCGTGGTGGGTTTCGCTTCGCTCTACCCACCCTACATCAGCGCCGCCGCCGAATCGTTCACGGCGTTGAGTGGCACCCGTCGTCGGACTCGATCTGATCTGTTCGCCCATGCGTGTTGACGAGCTGGATTACGAGCTGCCGGAGGATCGGATCGCCACGCGGCCGGCCCAGCCACGTGACGCGGCGCGGCTGATGGTGGCGGAGCGGGCGACGGGGCGGTTGGATGACCGGCAGGTGCGCGACCTGCCGGGGCTGGGCGTGCTGGGGGCGGGCGACCTGGTGGTGGTCAACGAGACGCGGGTGCTGCCGGCGCGGCTGGCGGGCGTGCGTCAGGCCACGGGCGGGCGGGTCACGGGGCTGTTCCTGGCCGGCGCGGGCGCGTGCTGGCAGGTGATGCTCGAGGCGCGGGGCCGGCTGGAGCCGGGCGAGGCGATCGTGCTCGACGAGCGTGCCCGCCTGGTGCTGGAGCGATCGCTTGGGCAGGGGCGGTGGACGGCGCGGCTGGAGGCGGACGCGGAGACCGAGGCGGTGCTGCAGCGCGTGGGGCGCACCCCGCTGCCGCCTTACATCGCCCGCGCCCGGCAGCGCCAGGAGGAGCCGGCCGAGCGCGCCGAGGACGCGGAGCGCTACAACACGGTCTACGCCCGCCAGGCCGGGTCCGTCGCGGCGCCGACGGCGGGCCTGCACCTGACGCCGGAGCTGCTGAGCCGGCTCCAGGACCAGGGCGTGGGCGTGGCGCGGCTGACGCTGCACGTGGGCCTGGGCACGTTCGCGCCGGTGCGCAGCGAGACGCTCGAGGGCCACACGATGCATGGCGAGCGGGTGGTCATCGACGCCGCGACGCTGGCGCGGCTGGCGGCGACGCGCGACGGCGGCGGGCGGATCCTGGCGGTCGGGACGACGACGTTGCGGGCGCTGGAGTCGCTGCCGGAGCATTGGCGCGAGCTGGCGGGGGATTTCGTGGCCGACACCGAGCTGTTCATCTACCCGGGCTGTGGCGTGCGGTTCCGCTTTACGGACATGCTGATGACGAACTTCCATCTGCCGCGCTCGACGCTGCTGGCGATGGTCGCGGCCCTGCCGGGCGTGGGGGTGGAGCGGCTGCTGGGCTGGTATCGCGAGGCGGTGAGGCGGGGGTACCGGTTCTACTCGTACGGCGACGCGATGCTGGTGGCGTGAGCGGGGCCAGGCCATGTCGGAATACGGGCCACTCAACGCCGGGAACTTTCACGTGGCGGCGCTGATGCAGGGTGGGTAGAGCGCAGTGAAACCCATCGCGCTGGCCGTGGATCCCCGCCGCAGCCGGTGGGTTTCGCTTCGCTCTACCCACCCTACAGCCAGAGTTTATGGCGTTGGGTGCCACTGGCGGGCAAGTCGCCGGTGGCACCCGCTGAGCACCGTCGCGACAGTACCTGGTGTATGGGGCGAACCCGGACCCGTTGCGCCGCGCTCGGCCGGCGGGCGGTGGGGCGGTATCATGTAGCCATGCCCGATTCGCGTGTGCAACTCGTCTTCGGCTCGGCGGTCAGCGAGGCGCCGGACCCGGCCGACGCCGTGGCCGAGGTGATCGCGTCGCTGCACAGCCAACTGGCCGAGTCGGTGGACCTGCTGCTGTTTTTCGTGAGCACGGAGCATCGCAGCGCGTTGTCGTCGATTGCGGGGCTGCTGGAGGACGCGATGAAGCCTGCGGCGATGCTGGGGGCGTTGTCGCGTGGGGTGATCGGCCACACGCGGGAGATCGAGCGCGGGCCGGCGATCTCGGCGCTGGCGGCGCGGCTGCCGGGGGTGCACCTGCACCCGTTCACGCTCGACGCGTCGCGGTCGGCGCGGCTGACGCGGTACCGCCGGGCGCTGCGCAACACGATTGCCGGCGACGCCGGCGCGGACGAGCAGCGGGCGGTGATCATGCTCGTGGACCCGTTCTCGACGCCGCTGGTCAAGCTCCTGCCGGCGATCGACGAGATGATCGGCAGCGCGCCGGTGTACGGGGCGCTGGTCAACGCCGGCAAGCAGGCGGGCGACAACCGCATCGTCACCGGCTCGACGACGCTGACGCAGGGGGCGGCGGGCGTGACGCTGTCCGGGCCGCTGCTGGTGCACAACGTCGTGAGCCCGGGGTGTCGGCCGATCGGTCGGCCGCTGGTCATCACCCGGGCCAAGCGCCACGTGGTCCAGCAGCTGGCCGGGCGCAACGCGTTGACGCTGGTGCGCGAGCTGGCGGGGGAGCTGGACGAGCACGACCGGGCGCTGGTGGAGGAGACGGGGCTGCTGGTGGGGCGGGTGATTGACGAGCACAAGCCGCGCTTCGGCCGGGGGGATTTCCTGATCCGGTCGCTGGTGGGGGTGGACCCGGACGCGGGGTACATCGCGATCGGTGATCCGCAGATCCGCGTGGGGCAGACGATCCAGTTCCACCTGCGCGACCAGGAGGCGGCGGCGACGGACCTGGCGATGCTGCTGGACGCCCAGCGGCTGTACGGGCCGCCGGCGGGGGCGCTGCTGGTCAGCGGGGCGACGCGGGGTTCGCAGCTCTACGACGAGCCGGACGCCGACGTGGCGATGGTCCAGCAGGCGATGGGTGGGCAGGTGCCGGTCGCCGGCTGCTTCGCCGCGGGCGAGATCGGCGCGGTCGCGGGGCGCTCGCACGTGCACAACCACACGGTGAATCTGCTGACCTTCCGCGCGCCCGAGGCGCAGCCGGCGGAGGTGTGAGGGGTTGGGATTGAAAATGCAGAATGCAGAATGCAGAATGCAGAATGCAGAAATTGGGAGGGGGAGTGTGGTTGGCGGAGGCGGTGCGGTGATGTGGGGCGTTGAGGGTTGCGCGGGCGTCCGCGTCGCCCGGGGGGGACGGCTAACGGGGGCTCGGGTGACCGGCTTCTGCATTCTGCATTTTTCATTCTGCATTCCGTTCCCCCCATGCTCTACCGCGTGCTGGCGGACATCGTGCTCATCGCGCATGCGGCCTTTATCGGGTTCGTGATCGCCGGGCTGTTGGTGACGCTCGTGGGCGGGTGGCGCCGCTGGCGATGGGTGCGCAACGTATGGTTCCGCCTGGTGCACCTGGGGTGCATCGGCGTCGTGGTCGGGCAGGCGTGGCTGGGGGTGATGTGCCCCTTGACGGTGTGGGAGATGGAACTGCGGGCGCTGGCGGGTGAGCGCGTGGACTACACGCACGGGTTCATCGCGTACTGGGTGCAGCCGGTGGTCTTCTTCGACGCGCCGACGTGGGTGTTTACGCTGGGGTACAGCGTGTTCGGGTTGCTGGTGGTGCTGGCGTGGTGGCTCGTGCCGCCGCGCTGGCGGCGCGGCGGAGGGGGGCACTGACAAGCGGAGTCCGTGGAGCTTGTCAGTGGCGGACGCCCGGGATGTGACGCACTGACAAGCCCGCGGACGGCCTTGTCAGTGGCACCCAACGCCGTGAACTCTGGTGGTAGGGTGGGTAGAGCGAAGCGAAACCCACCGGTTGCGGTGGGAATCCACGGCCAGCGTGGTGGGTTTCGCTTCGCTCTACCCACCCTACGTCAATAGTTCACGGCGTTGAGTGGCAGCCGGTGCCCTTGGTTGGCGCGGCATCGATCTCACGCCGGGCGGGCCATGAGGTAGGGCGGCTCGTCGACGTCGTCGAATTGCAGGCGTTGGTACATGCGTCGATGGTCGGGGCAGCCGAAGCCGGCGGTGGAGCGGACGCGCGACAGGTCGTGCTCGCGGGCGAGGTGGATGGCCTTGCGCACGAGTCGGCCGCCGAGGCCTTGGCCGCGCGCCGCGGGGGTGACGACGAGCTGGTGGATGGAGGCGGCGTCGTGCTCGGGCTCGAGCAGCACGAGCATGGCGGCGAGCCAGGCGTCGTCGCGGGCGGCGGCGACGATGATCGGCTGCTGGTGCGGGTCGCTGAAAAGCTTGTGCACCTCGCTGCCGAGCAGCGTCTCAGCCTGCTGGGGCGGCGCCTGGGGCGGGCGGAGCTGAAGCCAGTGGATGTCGTTTGTCAGGGGTGCCATGAGGGGATTGTAGGGGGCGCGTTTTTTTGAGTCGTGCAGGTGTCAGCAACCGTGGGGCGCGCCTAGTCTCAAGCAAAGGAGCCCGACCGCGGCAGGCGCGGGGCGACCCGTTGAGCCGTCGATGGCGGGCCCTTTGCGTGAAGCGAGCGGCTGCCGAGGCCGCGGAAACTTTCGGTGACTGATGGCAAAGGAGCCAGCCATGAAGAGCAAGACCGCAACGTTGCCCGCGCTGGTGGCGGCGGCGCTGTTCGGGACCGGGACGATGTTCCTGGCCGGTTGCCCCGAGGACTTCGAGACCGAGCCGATGGAGCCGGCGCCGCAGCAGGAGCCGGCCGAGCAGCCTGCCGAGCCGGCGCCCCCGCCTGAGCCGGAGCCGACGGAGGAGCCCGCCGACCTGAACGATCAGGCGGATGAGTGGGACGATCAGCTCGACAACGAGACGACGTACTGATCGGCGGGGACGGGGCAAGGTTTCAATGATGCCCCCGACGGCGGGGCGGCGCGATTGTTGCTGCCCCGCCTTTGGCGTGCGCATGCATCGCGACACGATCCCGCCCTTCACTCGCCGACTCGCTCAGGACGGGCGTTGCCCCGAACCCGGGGAACCCGCTCACCGCTTGAGCAGTTGCTCGCGCTGGATCATGACCTTGAGGGTGTGGCAGACGAGCTCGACCTGGGTCTCGTCCATGCGCGGGAAGAAGGGCAGGGCGATGGTGCGTTCGCAGATGGACTCGGCGACGGGGAAGTCGCCCTTGTTGAAGCCGAGCTGCTGGCGGTAGAAGGGCTGGAGGTGGATGCAGGGGAAGTAGTTGCTGGCGCCGACTTCGTGGCGGCGCAGGCCGGTGATGATGCGGTCGCGTTCGGTTTTGCCGTAGGTGTCGTTGAGCCGGACGACGTAGGCGAACCAGGACATGTCCTGCTCGTCGCCGTCGTCGACGGTGGGCAGGACGAGGTCGTCCCAGTCCATGAGGCGTTGGGTGTAGAGGCTGGCGACGCGTCGTCGTGCTTCGAGCAGGGCGTCGAGTCGTTCGAGTTGGGCGACGCCGAGTGCGGCGGCGATTTCGGAGAGGCGGTAGTTGTAGCCGAAGCGTTCGTGCTCGAGCCAGGCGGCGGCGGGGGCGGCGTTGGTGGTGTGGCCCTGGGCGGAGTCGACGGGCCGGCCCTGGTTGCGCATGGATCGGCAGAGCTCGGCGAGGCGATCGTCGTCGGTGACGATGACGCCGCCTTCGCCGGTGGTGATCTGCTTGTTGGGGTAGAAGCCGAAGACGGCGGCGCGGCCGAAGGACCCGACGGGCTGGCCCTGGCATCTGCCGCCGAGGGCTTCGCAGGCGTCCTCGATGAGGTGGATCTCGTGGGCGCGGGCGATCTGGGCAAGGCGGGCCATGTGGCGGGGATTGCCGAAGACCTCGACGGCCATGATGCCGCGGGTGCGGTTGGTGACGGCGGCCTCGACGCGTTGCGGGTCGATGTTGAGGCTGACCGGGTCGATGTCGACGAACACGGGGGTGGCGCCGGCCATGATGATGGCGTTGGCGGTGGCGATGAAGGAGAAGGGGGTGGTGATGACCTCGTCGCCGGGGCCCAACCCCAGGCCCAGCAGGGTCAGGTGCAGCCCGGCGGTGCCGGAGGAGACGGCGATGCCGTGGCGGCGCTGGCAGCGCTCGGCGACCATCTGCTCAAACAGGGCCTGGCGCGGTCCGATGGACAGTCGGCCGCTGCGCAGGACCTTGACGACGGCGTTGATCTCGGCGTCGGTGATGTCGGGTTGGCTCAGGGGGATTTCGCTCATGTTGGCGTCGGGCCGCGGGGGCGATGGCGACAGTGTACGCCAACGGGCAGGGGGGTAAAGGGGGTGGTGGCGAGTGGTGG
>SKPT01000066.1 GCA_007119405.1 Phycisphaeraceae bacterium | reverse complement strand
GTGGCTGGCGACGCAGCATGCGGCGCTGGATCGGCTGGCGGCAGGGGTGCGCCGCGAGCGGTACTACGCGCCGTTGATCGCGGAAGGGGACGGTGACATGCTGATCGAGGTTCTGATGCCCTCGCTCGCGGAAATGCGCCACATGGCGCGTGGCCTGCGGGCGCGGGCGTTTCATCGCCTTGGCGCGGGCGAAATCGACGACGCCGTCGACGACATCGAGGCAATCAAGCGGTTCGGTCACCTGATGGAGCAGGACAGCTCTCTGATCGGTCACCTGGTTGGCATCAGCATCGCCAACATGACGCGCCCAATCGTCGGCGACGTGCTTGGTCGTGAGGACCTGACCGCCGAGCAGATCTCCATGCTCAAGGCAGCGATCGACGCCAGTGCCGCGCGATTCCCGGTCCATCATGCCGTTGACCTGGGGGAACGGTTCACCTACTTGGACCTGACGCAACGGCTGACCGATCACGCGCAGGCCGAAGGCGTCCTTGGGTTTTTTGGAATCGCCGCCCCGTTCGGTTGGCCAGTGGGTCATGAATGGTGGTTGAGGTACCACCACGTGCTTGTGGCGTACTTCGACCCCAATCGCGCCATGCGGCGGGCCAACGCCGCCTACGATGAGCTCATTGACGCTTTTCGCCTTGAGAATCTGACCTTGCGTCAGGCACGCCTCGCCGAGCTGGACGACGGCCAGCTCTTTTACAGCCCCTTGCTTGCACATCCCGTGATCGAGGTCGCATGGCTGGCCGCGCTGCTCGCGACGGGGCCCGATGACGCGCGCGCAGGACGCGTCACCACGCTGGTGGGCAGGCTACTTGACGAATTCTTAATCTCGGGCCTTGGCAGCAGCGCCGCCGCCGTCGACCGCGGCTACGCCGGCGGGATTCTCGAATCGACCGCCCTCGCCGTCGCCGGCCACCGTCTCGAAACCGGCGACTATCCCGCCTCGCTCGACGACCTCGTCCCCCGTTGGCTCGAGGCTGTGCCCGCGGACATCTTCGCCCCCGACCCCGACGGCCACCCCATTCGCTACCGCCTCGAACCGCAGCGCGTCGTCGTCTACAGCGTCGGCCGCAATGGCGTGGACAATGGCGGCGTCGACGACCCGCGCGAGGGCGACATTACCATCGAATGGCCGCGCTGACCCCGGGGACCCGCCCAGCCCCCGCCATCGTCGGCCGGCGGGCCAGTCGGTTGGTTGATCGGCGCGGCCGGGCCCGCGTGCTAAGGTGGTGGTGCGGGGGTTGACGGCATTGGGATCCGGAAGGAGCAACGCGCGGTGGAGCGCTTTGCGAAGCCGCGAGCGGCGGGGCGTTGAGGGCGCGTCATGAAGCAATCGCAACTGGCGATCAACACGATCACGCTGAACCAGGCGCCGTTCGACGAGCAGGTGGCGGCGGTGGCGGCGGCGGGGTTCGCGAACATCGAGCTGTACCTGCCGGCGGTGAAGAAGTGGCAGGAGGCGGGCGGGCGCAGCGACGCCGATGCGCGCCGGCTGCTCGATGAGCATGGGCTTACGTGCATCGGCGGCTTCGAGGCGCCGGTGCTGGCGTTCGGCGAGGACGCGAAGCGCGAGCGCAACCACGCGCTGCACCAGCGCAACGCCGAGCTGCTGGCAACGCTGGGGGAGGCGACGGTGATGGTGGTGGGCACGGACGGGCCCGGGCCCGAGAGCGAGGTGCGGGGCGAGGCGGCGCTGGGGCGGGTGGGCGAGGCGCTGGCGCAGCTGGTGGAGAAGGTGGCGGGGAGCGTGCGGCTGGCGGTGGAGTTCAACTGGTCGCCGGTGGTGCGTTCGCTGCGCAGCGCGGTGCGGGTGGTCGAGGCGGCGGGGCATGAACGGGTGGGGTGGCTGTTCGACCCGGCGCATTACCACTGCACGGCGACGAAGCCGGAGGACATCACGGCCGAGGCGGTGGCGAGCCTGTTTCACGTGCACGTGGACAACATGGCGGACAAGCCCGGCGAGCACAGCCATTGCAACGATGATCGGGTGCTGCCGGGCGAGGCGGGGGGCGTGCTGGAGCTTGGGGCGCTGATGGGGCAGATCGAGGCGGCGGGGTATGGGGGGTATTTTTCGCTGGAGATGTTCGACAAGGGGTTGTGGGCGATGGAGGCGGGCGAGGCGGCGCGGCGCTGCCGCGAGGCGATGCTGGGGTTGGTGGACGCGGCAGGGGGATGTGCGAAAAGCCACGGATGAACACGGCTGGGTGGGGCTCTCTGAAAAACCGCGAAGAAGCGAAGCGGGCGAAGGGCGTGAAGAAGAGCCATTTGGCCTGATCCCCGGTGCCTTCGCGACTTCGCGTTTCTTCGCTCCTTCGCGGTTTGCCGAAGGATTCAATCGTGCTCGCGCCTTTCAGAGGCCTCAATGGGGGCTTGCTCGGTGTCTCGGTGGCGCTGTGGTTGTCCTCTCACGCGGCGGCGATCTCGTGGAGCAGGCGGGCGTGGGTGTGGCAGCCGAGGTGGAAGCGGTCGAGGCCGATGTGCTCGTTGGGTGCGTGGAGGTTGTCGCTGTGCAGGCCGAAGCCGACGAGCAGGCTGTCGAGCTGGAGCTGGTGCTTGAGGGTGCCGACGACGGGGATGGTGGCGCCTGCGCGCACGAGGACGGGTGGTCGGCCGGCGGCTTGGCGCAGGGCGCGTTCGGCGGCGGCGATGTAGGGCGAGTCGCGGGCGACGGCGACGGGCCAGGCGCGGCCGAGCTCCTGGATCTTCCAGGTCAAGCCCCAGGTTTCCTGGCTCTGGAGCCAGTTGTGGAAGGCGTCGGCGATGGTGTCGGGGTTCTGTTGTGCGACGAGGCGGAAGGAGACCTTGGCGCCGGCGTGGTTGGGGACGATGGTCTTGCCGCCTTCGCCGCCATAGCCGCCGTAGAGCCCGTTGATGTCGCATGAGGGTCGGGCCCAGAGTCGTTCGAGTGTGGTGTAGCCGGTTTCGCCGTAGGGCCGTTTGACGCCGATGGCGTCGAGGAAGGCGCGCTCGTCGAAGGCGAGGTCGGCCCATTGTTGTCGTTCCTCGTCGCCGAGTCGATCGACGTGGTCGTAGTAGCCTTCGAGGCTGACGCGGGCGTCGCGGTCGACGAGGCCGGCGAGGATCCGCGTGAGGATGATGGCGGGGTTGGGGATGGCGCCGCCGTAGATGCCGGAGTGGACGTCGCGGTTGGCGCCGTGGAGCTGGATGTCGAAGTAGAGCAGGCCGCGCAGGGCGTAGACGATGGCGGGGGTTCTGGCGTCCCACATGGCGGTGTCGCTGACGAGGGCGACGTCGGCGTCGAGGCGGTGGGCGTGGCGCTGGATGAAGGCGGGGAGGTTGACGCTGCCGATCTCCTCCTCGCCCTCGATCAGGACGGTGACGTGGCAGGGGAGCTTGACGCCGGCGTCGGCGTGGGCGCGCAGGGCTTCGAGCAGGCCCATGACCTGGCCCTTGTCGTCGGAGGCGCCGCGGGCGTAGATGGCGTTGTCGCGGACGGTGGGCTCGAAGGCCGGCGTGTGCCAGAGCTCCAGGGGCTGGGGCGGCTGGACGTCGTAATAGCCGTAGAAAAGCACGCGGCGTTGGGCGTTGTCGGCGACCTGCTCGGGGCGGGTGTGGGCGAGGACGACGCCGTGGCCGTCGGTGGGGATGATCTCGGCGTCGAGGCGGCTTTGGCGCAGGTGTTCGGCGAGCCAGCGGGCGGCGTGGGCGAGGTGGTCGGCGTAGGCGGGGTCGGTGCTGACGCTGGGGATGGCGAGCAGGTCGGCGAGGCGGGCGAGGCGGTGGTCGGTGTCGGCGTCGAGGCGCTGGAGGACGGGGTCGAGGGCGTCGGTCATGAGGCTCTCCTTTGCCGCGTGGCCTGTGCATGATAAAGTCCGCGCCTATGACCGACATCGTCCCGGACAAGACGGCGGAGGCGGCGCACCCGATTCACGAGCTGATCGCCAGGCGGTGGAGCCCGCGGGCGTTCGCGGACAAGCCGGTGGAGCCGGACAAGCTGCGGCAGCTTTTTGAGGCGGCGCGTTGGGCGGCGTCGTCGTTCAACGAGCAGCCGTGGCGTTTTTTCCTGGCCCGGCGTGAGGAGCCGGAGCGTTTCGAGCGGGCGCTGAGCTGCCTGGTGGCGGGCAACCAGGCGTGGGCGCGGCATGCACCGGTGCTGATTCTGACGGCCGTGCGGACGCGGTTCACCCGCAACGACCGGGCGAACCGGGTGGCGCTGCACGACCTCGGCTTGGCGATGGGCAACTTCAGCCTGCAGGCGACGGCGCTGGGGCTGGTGCTGCACCAGATGGCGGGGGTGGAGCTGGAGCGCGTGCGCGAGGTGTACGCGGTCCCGGAGCCATTCGAGCCGCAGACGGCGGTGGCGGTGGGTTATCCGACGGATGACGTCAGCCGGCTGCCGGAGGAGCTGCGCGAGGCGGAGCTCAAGCCGCGGACGCGGATGGAGTTGGGCGAGTTCGTGTTTGGCGGCGCGTTCGGGGAGGCGGCGGCGGAGGTGGACGGGGCGCGAGTCCGGGCCCCTTGAACAGGGACGAGAACCCATGAGCGACATGCTTGGCCGCGGCGGGCCGTTGGCGAAGTTCGTGAGCCTGACGCTGACGATCCTGCTGACGGCGACGGCGACGGCGCTGATCATGATGCGCAGCCCGGCCCTGGCGATCGCGGCGGCGATCGTCGGGGGGTATTCGCTGGGGATCTACCTGGACGTGTATCGGGATGAGGTCGTCGCGGCGCTGCGCCGGCGGCCGGGGGAGGAGGAATCGTCGCAAGGGTAGAAGGGGGCAAGGGAAATCCCGACCTTCGCTCGCGGACTCGCTCAGGACGGGCGTTCGCCGTCGGGCGTTGGGGGTGGCCCCGCACCGCTTGACCCTTCGATCACCGCTGCCGCTCACCTGCTGAAGGACTTGGCGAGGTCGGTTTCCTCGGCCTCGACGACCTGCTTCTGGAAGGTGGAGTTCTCGGCGAGCTCGCGGATCATGTTGTCGTAGGCGTCGCGATCGGTGGGGATGTTGACGGGGGTGTTCTTGATGCCGCTCATGAGCATGGCGTTGCCGAGCTCCAGGCCGCGGATGCCCTCGCGAGCGGGGGCGATGAGCTCTTCGCCGTGGAGGATGGCGTTGACGAAGTTGCGTGTGATGCCGGCGTGCCCCGGGTCCTTGCCGCCGGGTGTGATGACGTGGCGGTCGTGGGGGGCGGCGCCGAACTTCTGCCGGGTGGTGCGGGAGTATTCGAGGGTGGGCTGATGGTTTCGCAGCAGGGTCAGGGGTTGGCCGGCCTCGGCGATGATGGTGGCGTCGTCGCCGACGATCTCGAGGCGGTTGACGCCGGGGGCCTCGGCGGTGGAGCTGACCCAGATGCCGGTGGCGCCGTTTTCGAACTCCAGCAGTGCGTTGACCTCGTCCTCGACCTCGATGTTGTGGTACTTGCCCAGGCCGACGTTGGCGGTGACGCGGTCGGGCAGGCCGACGAACCACTGGAAGAGGTCGAGGTTGTGCGGGCACTGGTTGAGCAGGACGCCGCCGCCCTCGCCGGCCCAGGTGGCGCGCCACCCGCCGGAGTCGTAGTAGGCCTGGGAGCGGAACCAGGCGGTGACGGTCCAGGCGACGCGGTGGAATCGGCCGATGGCGCCGGCGTCGATGAGCCGCTTGACCTCCCGCCACTGGGGGCTGACGCGCATCTGGAACATGGCGCCGAAGACAAGCTCGGGGTGCTTGTCGGCGGCGTCGATCATTTCCTGGGCGGCCTTGGCGGTGACGGCGATGGGTTTTTCGGTTAGCACGTGCAGGCCGCGCTCGAACGCCGCGATGGCCAGAGGCGGGTGGAAGTAGTGGGGGGTGGCGATGAGCACGGCGTCGACCTCGCCGCTGTCCATCATCTTCACGCCGTCGTCAAAGACCTTGACGCCGCAGGTGTCGGCGGCGAGCTGCCGGGCGTCGGGGTTGGGGTCGGCGGCGGCGGTGAAG
>SKPT01000015.1 GCA_007119405.1 Phycisphaeraceae bacterium | reverse complement strand
GGTTTGCATACACGCTTATTGACCTTTGAATGGTCAACTTCACCGGGCTCCGGCGCATCGGGCGTGCCACGGCTTGACCGCGAAGCAGCAAGCCGTGCGATCATCGGCAAGCGCACGGCTTGCCCTTCGGGACAAGCCATGGCACCCCACGACCTGCAGTTAAAGCGACCATTCAAAGGTCAATCAAGACGTCCCGACCTACCGCGCCTGCGTCGTCGCGATGAGGCGGCGCAGCTCCGCGTACATGGCGCGGGCGGCGTGGCCGCGATGGCTGATGCGGTTCTTCTCTTGCGGCGACAGCTCGGCGGTCGTCTTCTCGAGATCGGGGACGAGAAAGACCGGGTCGTAGCCGAAGCCCTGCTCGCCGCGGCCGCGCTCCGGCTGGGAGGGGTCGTCGGCTTCGTCGGCGGTGATGATGCGCCCTTCGACGCTGCCGCGGACCGTTGCGGCGATGCGCGGCTTGTCGCCGTCCTCGGGGCTCGGCGGCAGGGCCAGGACCATCACGCACACGAACCGGGCCGTGCGCCTGGCCGCCGGCGCGTCGCCCAGTCGCTGCATCAGCGTCGCGTTGTTGGCCAGGTCGACCTCCCGCCGCGGGCCCGTCTCGCCGCTGTAGCGGGCCGAGAGCACGCCCGGCTCGCCGCCGAGGGCGTCGACCTCCAGGCCCGAGTCGTCGGCCAGGCACGCCACCTGGCCGGCGCGGGCGTAGTGCACGGCCTTGAGCTGGGCGTTGCCGAGGAACGTGTCGGCGTCCTCGCTCGGCTCCGGGCCACGCATCCCCGCCATGTCGAGCGTCGCCAGCTCGGGTACCGCCAGCCCGTCCTCGGCGGCGCAGGCCTGGAAGATCTCGCGGATCTCCTGGACCTTGTGCAGATTGCTCGTGGCGACGACGATCTTCATGGCGGGGAAGTATCGCGGGTCGGGCCCGCCGTGTAAATAGGCAAGGCGGAAGAATTGGGTGTCGGGGGGCGGAGGATCGAGGTTGGGCTGGGGTTGGGGCGTTAACCGAGCGAGCGCGGGATTCTGCACCGGGCGCACAGGGCTCGCCGATACACCCGACATGATCAGCCCCCGCCCCGGCCCCCCCACCACGTCCCCCGCCACTTCCGCCGCTGCCCCGGCCGCCGTGTCCGACGCCGCGTCCACGGGCATGACCCCGGCGGTGGAGCTGGCCGGGGCTCGGGTGCACTTCGTGGGCATCGGCGGCTGCGGCATGTCGGGCCTGGCGCGCATGGCCCAGGCCCGCGGGGCGATCTGCACCGGCACGGACCACGCCGCGTCCGACGCGACGCGACAGCTCGCCGACGCCGGCGTCGCCGTCAGCCTCGAGCAGTCCGCGGCCACGCTGCCGGCCGACGCCGAGCTCGTGGTGGCCTCGGCGGCGATCGGGCCGGACCACCCCGAGCTCATCGAAGCCCGCCGACGCGGCGTCCGGGTCGTCAAGTACGCGCAACTGCTTGGCCAGCTCATGCTCGGGCGGCGCGGGGTCGCCGTCGCGGGCACGCACGGCAAGTCGACCACCACCAGCATCCTGTGCCACATCCTGCTCCAGGCCGGGCTCGACCCCTCGTTCATCGTGGGCGCGCATTGCCAGCAGATCGGCGGCGGGTCGCGCACCGGGGCCAGCGACATCCTCGTCGCCGAGGCGTGCGAGTACGACCGCTCCTTCCACAACTTCCACCCCCGCCACGGCGTGATCCTCAACGTCGAGGCGGACCACCTGGATCATTACAAGTCGCTGGACGAGATCGTTGAGTCGTTTCACGTCTTCGCCCGTCGCCTGCCGGCCGACGGCTCGCTGCTGATCAACCACGAGATGGCCCCGCGGCTGGAGATCACGGCGGGGCTGGACTGCCCGGTGCAGACGCTGGGCTTCGCCTACCAGGCCGACTGGCGCGTGGGGATCAAGCAGGGCAACGTCCGCCTGCACCACCAGGGCCGGACGGTGGTGAACTTCAAGAGCCCGCTGCCCGGGGAGCACATGGCCTACAACGCCGCCGCCGCGGGCATCCTCGCCCATCACCTCGGTGCCGACTGGGCGAGCATGGCGAGGGCGATCGCCTCGTTCACCGGTCTGGACCGGCGCATGCAGCGCCTGGGCACGCGACGCGTCGACGTCGGCGAGGTCACGGTCGTCGACGACTACGGCCACCACCCCACCGAAGTCGACACCACGCTGCGGGCGCTGAAGGCTCATTACAGCCCGCGCCGGCTGGTGTGCGTGTTTCAGCCGCACCAGCACAGCCGGACACGCTTTCTGATGGAGCAGTTCGCCGCCAGCTTCTCCGAGGCGGACATCGTGATCGTGCCGCACATCTACTTCGTCCGCGACAGCGAGCAGGAGCGCCACGCGGTCACCGCCGGCGACCTGGTCGATCGCCTGCGGCAAAAGGGTGTGCAGGCGATGCACCTGTACCCGTTCGACGCGATCGTGGAGCAGCTCGAGGTGATCGCCCGGCCGGGCGACCTGGTCGTGACGATGGGGGCGGGGGATGTGTGGCAGGTGGCGCGGGGGTTTCTGGAGGGGTGATCTCTAATTGCTGATTGCTGATTGCTGATTTCAGATTTCGAATGTGTGGGTATTCGGTCGGTCTCGCGAAGCCGCAAGCGGCTTTTTCGGTGTGCATCGGTGGTTTCATTTCGTTTCTGACTCGTCGTCGAGGCCGAAGGCTTTGAGCCATTTGGCGGTCTGGTTGGGGTCGAGTTGGCCGGGCGTGGGCTTGTCGGGGCCGCGGTAGGCCTGGCCGCCGAGGCTGGCGGCGAGGTTGTGGAGGAAGTGTTCGCTGGTCCAGGCGCGAGCGCGGCGGCGTCGGGCGGCGCGGCGGATCTCGTGGTCCGAGCTGACGACGGTCAGGCGGCGGGGGGCGGTGTCGGCGTCGATCAGCTCGATGATCAGGTCGTCAGCGCTGCGGGCGTGGCCGGCGTAGAGAAGCCTGACCTCGTGGTGGGGTGAGTCGGTCAGGCCCAGCGGCCCCGGGGCCCCGTCGCAGACGACGCGGGCGTGCTGGCGTCGCCAGGGCTCGCGCCCCAGCAGCCGGCACAGCCCGACGAGTTCCAGCCCGGCCAGGGGCGGCGGCTTGTTGGCGTGCAGGACGTTGTAGGCGTCGATGAGCAGGGGCATGGAAGGATTCTAAGCGGCGACGGGGCAGGGGGCGGTCGGGGGTGTGACGACGGCGCCTGCCCAGCTTGTCCGGGGCGGTGAGCAGCAGTAAGCTGGGGTTGCGAGGAAGGGCGTAATTGTTTGGCCGGAGCGCGTGCGGCCGACGGCCGCGGCTCCGGCGGCGAACCTCGTACCATTAAGGAGCTTGTCATGTGTGCGGATCAGAGCGCGGGTGCCGGTCAAGGTGGCGTCGACATGGTGCAGGAGAGCCGCCGCTTCCCGCCGCCCGCGGACTTCGCGGCCAAGGCGCACATCGGCTCGTATGAGGAGTACGAGCGCCTGCACCGCCAGTCGCTGGAGGACCCGGACAAGTTCTGGGGCGAGCGCGCCGCGGAGATGCACTGGTTCAAGAAGTGGAACCGGGTGCTCGAGTGGAACCTGCCCGACGCCAAGTGGTTTGTCGGCGGGCAGACGAACGTCTGCTACAACGCGGTCGACCGGCAGGTGGAAAACGGCGAGGGGGATAAGGTCGCGCTGGTCTGGGAGGGCGAGCCGATGCCCGACGGCCAGCCCGAGATCCTGCGGTTCACCTACGCGGATCTGAAGCGCGAGGTGAGCAAGTTCGCCAACGTGCTCAAGTCGCTGGGGGTGAAAAAGGGCGACCGCGTCACGCTGTACATGCCGATGATCCCGGAGCTGGCGTTCGCGATGCTCGCCTGCGCCCGCATCGGCGCACCGCACTCGATCATCTTCGGCGGCTTCAGCGCCGCGGCGATCCAGGATCGCGTCGAGGACGCCCACGCCAGGATGCTCATCACCGCCGACGGCGGCTGGCGGCGCGGCAAGACCGTGCCGCTCAAGGCCAACGTCGACGAGGCGCTGAGCAACACGGACATCGTTGAAAACGTCGTCGTCGTCAAACGCACCGGCCAGGAGATCGACATGAAGGCCGGCCGCGACCACTGGTGGCACGAGCTGATGGCCCAGGCCAGCGAGGACTGCCCCTGCGAGCCCATGGACAGCGAGGACCCGCTGTTCATCCTCTACTCCTCGGGCACCACCGGCAAGCCCAAGGGGATCATGCACACGACCGGCGGGTACATGGTCTACACCTACCTCACCGCCAAGTACGTCTTCGACCTGCACCCGGAAGACCCCAGCGAAATGTACTGGTGCACCGCCGACATCGGCTGGGTCACCGGGCACAGCTACATCATCTACGGCATCCTGCCCAACCGCGTGCCGACGCTGATGTACGAAGGGGCGCCCAACTTCCCGGCCCAGGATCGCTTCTGGGACATCGTCGAACGGCACAAGGTCACCAAGTTCTACACGGCTCCGACGGCGATCCGCACCTTCCGCCAGTGGGGCGAGGAGCACGTCAGGAAGCATGACCTGTCCAGCCTCAAGGTGCTGGGGACGGTCGGCGAGCCGATCAACCCTGAAGCGTGGATGTGGTATCACGAGGTGATCGGCAACGAGAAGTGCCCGATCGTCGACACCTGGTGGCAGACGGAGACCGGCGGGCACATGATCACGCCCCTGCCCGGGGCGACGACGACGGTGCCCGGGTCGGCGACGCGGCCGTTCTTCGGCATCGACGCCGCGGTCGTGGACAGCGCCGGCAACGAGCAGCCGCCGAACACGCGCGGGTTCCTGGTGATCAGACGCCCCTGGCCGAGCATCATCCGGGGGATCTACGGCGACCGCGAGCGCTTCATCAAGACGTACTGGTCGGAGGTCGAGGGCGTCTACTTCGCCGGCGACAGCGCGATGCGCGACGCGGAGGGCAACTTCTGGGTCATCGGCCGCGTCGACGACGTGCTCAACGTCTCGGGGCACCGTCTGGGCACCGCCGAGGTCGAGTCGGCGCTGGTCAGCCACCCCGCGGTCGCCGAGGCGGCGGTGGTGGGCGTGCCGCACGAGATCAAGGGCACGGGCATCGCGGCGTTCGTCACGCTCAAGGGCGAGTACAAGGCCTCCGAAGAACTGAACCGCGAGCTCGGCGCCCACGTGGGCAAGCAGATCGGGCCGATCGCCCGGCCGGATCAGCTCCGCTTCACCGAGGGCCTGCCCAAGACGCGGTCGGGCAAGATCATGCGCCGCCTGCTGCGCGAGGTCGCCACCAGCGGCGAGATCAAGGGCGACACCACCACCCTCGAGGACTTCAGTGTCATCGCCAAGCTCAGCAGCAATGACGATGATTGAGCGCGCGTGGAACGGGCGTACGTTGTCCGCCCGTTTGCGGGTGCCGCCAACACGCGTTCTACGTGATTTCCCCAGTGGCCTGGGCGCGGCGGGTGTGCGATGATGTGGATGAGCCGCCAGGATCGGGTAGGGTCGGCAGAAACGGCGGATAAGCCGCGCTGATCCGTAAATCCCGGCTGGTGGGGCATGGGGCTCGAGCCCCGGCGCGGTGCATCAACACCGGTGCACGAGCGCGTCCCACCTGAGACAACCTGACGGCTCTTTTTTTTGGCTCATCGGGGACTGCCGCGATCGCCCTGAGATCGCGCGGCGGGCATCGGCCACAGCCTCCGGTCGCCCGCCTACGATCCGGGCAAGGGCCGCGGGGACCAGGAGCCGGACGATGATGAACCTCCACATCGGCCAGTGCGGGCTGTGCGCGCACTTCGGCGAGCATCACACGGACCAGGAGCAGCTCGTGCAGATCCGCACCGAGGCGCGGGCGCCGGAGAACCTCGTCGACGAGTGCGACCACCCGCGACACGCGGAGCTGAACCTGCTCGTCACGCCCATCAGCGGCTGCTCCGGCTTCGAGCCGGCGCCGCAGGTGGGCCACGACAACGGATGACGCCTTCGGTGCCCGGCGGCAGAGC
>SKPT01000333.1 GCA_007119405.1 Phycisphaeraceae bacterium | reverse complement strand
CGGGGCGGGCTCGAGCAGCAGCGCCGGGTCGGGCGCCAGTTCCACGTGTCGACCGGTGATCGACCGCGCCAGCTCGCAGGCCAGCGGATCGCGGGCGGAGAGCGGGTCCAGGCGCGTCAGCGCGCGTCGGGCGAAGTGGCGGCTGGTCGCGGCGTGCAGGGGTCCAATGCCCAGCGACACGCCGGCGATGCGGCGGGCGCGGCCGAGGTGGCGGACCAGCGCCAGGCGCATGGCCCAGTAGGGCATCTTGATGAGGCTGTCGTCGTCCTGGAACAGGCCGCCGCCGCCGCAGATCACCAGGTCGCTTCCACGGGCGGCGCGGAGGAGGGCCGGCAGGGCGCGCGGTCCGGTGGGCAGGGTGGCCGCGTTGTACGCGCCGGCGGCGCGTTCGGCGCTGGCGCTGGGAACGGTCAGGTGCAGGTCCAGGTGCGGCGCGGCCTGACGCAGGGCATGGCACATGGCCTGGACGATGGCGCGATCGCCGAGGTTGCCATCGGCATCGCCGCAGAGAATGAGCACGCGGCGGGGCGGCCGTGTCGATGAGTCGGTGGCGCGGTGGCGGCGCGACACCGACGCGGGGCCGGGCTGCGGGCTCGGATCGCTTGTCAGCATGGCAGGCCCCGTGCGGAACGTAAGCGAAACGCGCCTGGCTCACCACATTTGATGAGGCGAGCGTGGAGGAAACGCGTAGGCCAAGGCGAGGAATCCATTACCTGCCGGAAGGCGACTTGCCTGCGTGCGTGATCCATTCGTGCCTCGCTGACGCGGCGCATCTGCTGCGGCGTCCGCGGCGACCATAGGCGTGGTTGCGCAAAGACGTCAACTCGTTATTCGTTGAGTGCCGGGCGGAGTCTCTCGCGTGCGATGCAGATGATGGGTTGTGCGGGGAGACATGGCTTTTCGCGAAGCGGCAAGGCGCATCCGTATTAACCCCAAGTTCGGGTGAAACTGCTTGCCCTGCGCCGGCCGATGCTTGACCGCGTTGACGCGGCGTCCGTAACGTCGCCGCGGAGAAGCTGTGGCCGTGATGATGCAGTGCGTCAGACAATCGCTTGCTCATGGGTTGAGCCATGTGCATGCGCGGATGCCGCCGACGTTCGTGCGCGCCGTTGATCGGCTGGCGCGACACGGCGCGGCGCTGATGCGTCCACGGCTACCGATCCTGCAATTCGATGGGTCGTTGGCGCAGGCGGGTGATCCGACCCGCGTGGTGGTGGTCGATGACCAGCCTTGCGTGAGCTATTTCGTCCAGCCGCTGTTTGACGATGCCCCGGTCGCGTCGCCGACGGCGGTGGGTGCTTCGTGGCTCGGGCTGTCGGCGGCGCTGGACCGGCTGGCGGCGGAGGCGGATCTGCTGATGGTTCGTCTGCCTCGCGGCCTTGGGCGCTTGCGCCTCGACGATCGCTACCTGCGTGTGCCGGAGGCGGTCGCCTGCCGGGCGGAGGTGCCGGCTGACGGGGCGCTGCCGGCGCGGGCGAGGCGGAGCCAGTCGCGCAATCTGCGTCTGCTTCGCCGGGCGCGGCTTGGTTGGCGGGTCTCGCACCGGCGTGAGGACTTTGAGCGGTTCTACGAGTCGATGTACGTGCCGTTTGCCCGGCAGCGGTTCGGTGCGCAGGCGTCGACGCGCAGCCGGCCGCGGCTGTTGAGCAGCTTTCTGCGTGGCGGGCTGATGTGGATTGTCGACGAGCGGGACGAGGTGCTCGGGGGGCTGATCTACAGCGTGGAGCGCGATGCGCTGGTCAGCGTCGCTGCCGGCACGGCCGGGGGCGACGTCGAGCTGCTCAAGCGAGGCGTGATGCCGGCGACGGATGCGTTCGCGTTCGAGCTGGCGCATCGGCTGGGGCTGCGATACTGCGACATGGGGCTGAGCCGGCCGTGCCTGACCGATGGCGTGCTGCGCTACAAGAGCCGGTGGGGCGCGGTGCTGGGCGGGGGCGGCGCGACGCCGTACGAGCTGTTCGTGCGGTGGGACCGTTTCAACGCGGCGGTGGGGCGTCTGCTGCATCGTCTGCCGCTGATTGTGGACGACGGTGTCGGGCTGGCCGGGCTGGGCGCATGCGCCGCCGAGGTTGATCGCGCGGCTGCGGCGGAGCTGGCGGGCGAGCTGGTCGTGCCGGGGCTGCGTGGCATGTGGCTGATCGCGCCCGGTTGCGACGCGCCGGTGGGCGTCGAGCTGCCGGCCGGTCACGGTCTGACGCTGGTGGGGCCGGGCAGTTCGGGACAGATCAGCGCGTGGCTGTGTCGCGGCGCGGGTGGGCGAGCGGCGGCGTCGCCGGTGCGGGCGGAGGCCGGGACCTCGCCTTGATCGCGGAACATTGGATCGGGTAGCCGGGGGGACGGGAGCTGATGGGACGATGTCGTTGCTACAGCGGGTGCTGGACAATCGGTTGGGCAGCCACGTGTACGCGCGCACGCCCACGCGGCTGCGCAACGCGGTGATGAAGCCGCTGCATCTGGCGGCGGCGGTGGCGCGCTGGCCGATCGTGCTTCGGCGATACGACCTGCCGGTCGATGGCGATAAGCCGGCGCGCATTGTCGTGGCGGACCATGGGCGCGGCTATGCGGAGCTGCTTCAGGAGCATTGGCCGCGGATCAGTGAGTCGGAGGCGACGCTTGGGCGGGTGGTCTGGCCGCGGCTGCCGGCGGTGCTGGACGCGCTGGCGGCGGAGGTGGATCTGGTCATCGCGCGTTTTCACGCAGGCCTGGGTCGGCGGTGGCTGGGGCGGCGTTACGTGGCGGTGCCCGAGAGTGTCAGCAGCCGGGCGGACGTGCCGGCCGACGGCTCGCTGCCGCCCCAGGCCAGGCGGGGCCAGCATGGCAATCTCCGCGCGTTGCGCAAGGCGGGGCTGCGATGGGAGGTGTCGCACCGCTTCGAGGATTTCGATCGCTTCTATCACGAGATGTACCTGCCGTTCGTCCGCGCCCGCTTCGGTGCGTTCGCGGACGCCACGACGTGGGGCTATCTGCGCTCCGGCTTCATGCTGGGCGGCCTGATGTGGATCATCGACGGCGACATGCTGATCGCGGGGACGATCTACAGCGTCGAGGACGGTGTGCTGTACAGTTGGGTGGGCGGCACGGCGGGCGGAGACGTGGAACTGCTCAAGCGCGGGGTGGCGCCGGCGATGGACGTGTTCTCGTTCGAGCTGGCGCACCACCTGGGGGCGGCGTCCTACGACATGGCGATGAGCCGGCCCGTGCTCAACGACGGGGTGCTGCTCTACAAGAAGCGATGGGGCGCGGGGCTGCGTGGCGGGCAGATCACGCATTGCAACTTCTACCTGCGCTGGGACCGGCCGAGCACGCGGCTGAGTCGGGTGCTGGCGAGTCTGCCTGTCGCGGTGCACGACGGTGGGCGACTCTCGGGCGTGGTGGTGTGCGACCGCCCGGCCGAGGCTGAGGAGGTGGAGCGCCTGGCGACGACGTACGCGATGCAGGGCCTGCGTCGGCTGTACGTCATGGCGCCGAACGTGGAGCGGGTGCAGCGGGCGGCGCTGACGGATGGGCGGGTGCGCGATCTGGATGTGCGGCTGCTGCCGGCGATGGACTCGACCCGGCTCGGGGCGGTGATGCGCGAGTGCGATGCATCGCGGGAGCGCGGCGGGGCGGTGGCCGCGCCGGCGCTGGAGGAGGCGGGCCGGTAGATCGGCTGGGGTCGGCAGAGGGTGAACGCCCCGCGGGGCTGGGACATGCCCGATGACGCGCTGGTCGCTGTTGAGGCAGTTCTCCTACGTGGCCTTTGCCAACTACCTGGCCGAGGGGCTGTTCGTGGTCCGGGGGCTGGTGGTGGCGTACGTGCTGGGGCCGGCGGCGTTCGGCGTGTGGAGCGCGGTGCGCCTGGTGTTGCTGCTGAGCGAGTACACGGACGCGGGCACGGGCACGGCGATGGTGCAGTGCTCGCCGCATGCCGAGGGGGCCGGCTCGCTGCGGCGGGCGCTGGCGCACCAGCGTGTCGCGGCCGGGGCGACGCTGCTCGGCGCGCTGGTGGCGGCGATCGTCGTGGCGATGGCGCTCGGCGGATGGAGCGCGGACGCGGCGGTGCGGCGGTGGTGGTATTTGGCGGCGCTGGCGATCGTCACGCAGCAGGCGATGGATGTCTACGAAAGCGCGCTGGCGGCGCAGCGCCGCTTCGGGTGGATCGCGGTGAGCGAGTCGGTGGGGGCGGTGCTGATGTGCGTGGGGGGGATCGTCGGGGCGTTGTGGTTCGGGCTGGACGGCCTGCTGGTGTCGGTGATCGGGTCGAACGTGGTGCTGCTGGTATTGCTGCCGATCGTGGGCCCGGCGTACCCGTGGCCGGTGCTGCGCTGGCGGCACACGCTGCGGCTGATTGTCGTGGCGTGGCCGATCGTGCTGGCGGAGCTGCTGCTGGTGCTGCTGTGGAGCGCGGACAAGCTGATGCTGTGGCTGCTGCGGCCGCCGCGGGAGCTTGGAATCTATGCGATCCAGAGCTATTTCACGGCGATGGTGATGCTGCTCCCGGCCGTGGCCGGCGACGTCGCGCTGCCGCATTTGCGCTGGCGGCTGGGGCGGTCAAAGAGTCCGCTGGCGATGGGTCCGTTGTTGATCGAGGGCACGCGTTGGCTGGTCGGGCTGGGCCTGCCGGTGATCGGCCTGGGCGCACTGCTGCTTCATCTGCCGATCCGCTGGCTGCTGCCGGCCTATGAGCAGGCGGTGGCTCCGGGTCGCCTGCTCATGCTCGCGAGCCTGCCGGCGATCAGTGTGACGTTCTCGGCGACGGTGCTGATCGCGTTGTCGCGCCCGGGGCAGATCATCGCCAGCCGGGCTGCGGCGGTGGCGGTGGTCGTCGTCGGGGCCGGGTGGGCGCTGCTTGGCGGCGGCGGTCTGGTCGAGCTTGCGATGGTGATGGCGGTGGGCCTGGCGCTGCACGCGGTGCTGCTGATGCATCTGGCGATGCGCGCCACCGGCGTCCGGGGCCGGGCCGTGATGCCCACGGTGATGGGGTGGATCGGCGGCTACGCGGCCCTGGTGATGCTCGTGGTGGGTCTGTTGATCCTGATTCCCGACAACCCGGCGACGCTGCTGGAGGACGTGGTGCTCAGCGCGGTGCGATGCGCCGTGCTGCTGGTCGTGTCAGCACCGCTGGGCTGGCTTGCCTGGCGGTCGCTGCGTTCGCCGGCCGTGGGCGGCGTCGCCTCGTGAGCAAAGGATATCGGTGATGACACAAGCCCGGGTCGAACCCAGCCGCCGCGTCGGCGCAAGCGTTGAGCGCGATCCGGCCTCCGGGGCCCAACCGGTGAGCCGGGGCATGTTCCTGCTCTGCCTGCTGGGGCTGACGGCCGTGGCGGCGGCGCTGCGGCTGTTTCGTCTTGGCGAGCCGAGCATGTGGATCGACGAGCTGTTTCTGATCTACCACGTGACCCGCGAGCCGAACATCGACTACTGGCTGCGGCCGCTGGCGTACGTGCCGACGCAGATCGGGCTTTGGGTGCAGGGCATCGACCCGGGCAGCGTCTCGCCGCACGCGATGGGCACGTGGCGGGCGGCGGGGATCGACGAGGCGACGCTGCGGCTGCCGTCGGCGGTCATCGGCATCGCCAGCGTGTTCATCCTCGGGTGGCTGACGCAGCGCCTGGTGGACCGGCGCACGGCCCTGGTGTTTACGGCGCTGCTGGCGGTGGCGACGTGGCACCTGTGGCTATCGCAGGCCGGGCGGTTCTACATTCAGCAGATTCTGCTGTACAACATCTGCCTGATCCTCTACTACGACGGGGTGACGCGGCGGTCGGGACGGACGCTGCTGGCATGCGGGGTGTTCTTTGTGCTGGCGTTCATGACGCAGATGACCTCGCCGATGATCCTGGGCGTGTTCGCGATCGAGGCGATCGTGCGGCGGTGGCGCAGCGGCGCGGCGCGTGGCGCGGCGCGTGGCGGGGCGCGTGGCGGGGGGGGTGGCGGGGCGCTGACGTGGCTGCTGATCCTGGCGGCCGCGGGCGTG
>SKPT01000491.1 GCA_007119405.1 Phycisphaeraceae bacterium | reverse complement strand
TGGGGCTGCTATGCGCAAAGTGGGTGGAATTCGTGGTTTGCGATGTGTCCAAGGCCGTTCAAGCAAGCGAAGGCGACTCGATTTGTTCCGGCGACACGCTTTCACCTGCCAGAAAAGTCTTCCCTTCACGAGCCGGTTATGCTACCTTGCTCGCGGAGAAGGCCAGCAATGGGCTGGTCGGCATTCAACTGGGGAATGTCGGGGAGTAGACCACAGAGGCACCGAGAGCACGGAGAAGAATTAAGAACCACTGATGCACACCGATGCACACGGATCAAGGCAGGAAGAGGATAAGCAAGGCAGGAAGGCAGGAAAAGAGTGCGATCAGGGCGGGGCGCTATCCGGCTTTTCCTGGCTTCCTTTCTTCCTGGCTTCCTTAGCTGCCTTGCCGCCTTCCTTCGTGCCCTTCGCGTCTTCGTGGCTCAAGCGTATGTGCTTATCCGTGTTCATCCGTGGCTAATTCCCAGGAGTAAAACGTGGCTCGCAAGAAAACCAGGCCGAACATTCTGCTGATCGCCATCGACTCGCTGCGCGCCGATCACATGAGCTGCTACGGCTACGACAAGCTCACCACGCCGCACATCGACCGCTTCGCCTCCGACGCGACGCTCTTCGAGCAGACCTATTCGCCGCACGTGCCGACGACCGGCGCCTACGCGTCAATGCTCACGGGGCGCGACTGCTTCGGCACGACGGTGGTGGCGCTGCGTCATCAGGGGGGCCTGCCCGAGTCGATCCGCACGCTGCCGGAGATCCTGCGCGACGAGGCGGGGTACACGACGACGTGCGTCGGCTTCAAGGGCAACTGCGCGTCGCGCGGCTTCGACGAGTACATCGACTACGCGGCCTGGGGCAACTGGGAGCAACGGCCCTCGCGCAAAGCGGAAAACCTCAACGATGTCGCTTTGCCGGAGCTTGATCGTCTCACCGGGCAGGATCAGCCGTGGATGATGATGCTGCGGCACATGGACCCGCACTCGCCGTATCTGCCGCCGGCGCCTTACAACCAGATGTTCTACGCCGGCGACCCGACGGACGCGTCGCTGCCGGACACCGCCAGGGCGATGCGCGAGTTCAAGCCCTTCGCCAGCTATTTCGCGACGTGGATGCCCCCGGGCCTGCGCGACGTCGACTGGGTCGACGCTCAGTACGACGGGGCGGTGGCGTACATGGACGCGTGCATCGCCGTGATCTTCCGCAAGCTCGAGGCGCTGGGCGTTCTCGACGAGACCATCGTCGTGCTCAACGCCGACCATGGCGAGATTCTCCAGGAGCACGAGTGCTGGTTCGACCACCATGGCATGTACGACCCGAACCTGCACGTGCCGCTGATGATCCGCTACCCCGCCAGGCTGCCCACGGGGCGGCGCGTCACGGGGTACAACCAGCACAAGTCGCTGGTGCCGACGATTCTCGAACTCGCCGACGTCAAGGCCAGGGACAGCTTCGACGGCCGGCCGCTGACCGCCCTGGCAAGCGGCGAGCAGGCCAGCTTCGACAGCGAGTTCTACATCACCGAGTGCACGTGGATGCGCAAGCACGGCTGGCGCACGCCGCATTGGAAGCTCATCGAGGCGCTGGAGCCCGACTTCCACCACATGCCGCCGGTCGAGTTGTACAACCTTGTCGAGGATCCGCTGGAGACGAACAACGTGGCGGAGTCGGAGCCTGACGTGGTCGAGATGCTGCGCGGGCGCATGCAGCGGTTCATCGCCCAGCGCGAGCAGGAGACGGGGCGGGAGAACCCGATCTACAACCCCGGCGACTGGAGCGGGGGCAAGGGCGCGCCGTTCAGCTCCAGCGACGAGGCATACGAGAAGCTGTTCATCGGCGACGCCCGGCAGGCGCAGAAGCTCCAAGCCAAGGAGGCGAAGGATGAGTAGGCTTTGCCCGGCCAGTGGGTGCCGCGGCTTGACCCGAAGGGCAAGCCGTGCGTTTCTCGTCCACCGCACGGCTTGCCGCTTCGCGGACATACCGTGGCACCCACGAGGAGGTCAACGATGAGTAGCGCTGCGGAGCTGACGGCCGTGATGGGCGACCAGAGCCGGCTGGTGACGATCATCGGTCGGGGGCACTCGGGCACGCGGGCGATCTCGCACACGCTCAGCCGCTCGGGCGTGTACATGGGCATCCCGCAGAACCCGGCGGGCGATCTGCTGCCGCCGGAGGACATGTACGAGGCCTGTCGTGTCATCGCCAGGTACGTCGACTACGTCGGCGACATGCGCTGGGACTTTTCCAGGCTGCGCACGATGCCCATCGACCCGGCGTTCACCCGCCTGCTGCGCTCGTTCCTGGACAGCGTCATCGACTCGCCCGGGGGCCGCGACGCCTGGCGCGGATGGAAGATCCCCGAGACGACGCTCTGCTACCCGTGGATCGTGCGCCTGTTCCCGGATGCCCGCTACATCCACTGGGTGCGCGACCCGCGTGACTGCATCGGGGGCAAGCACGTCACCGACGACATGGCCCGCTTCGGTGTGCCGGTGCCCGAGGCCCGCGACGAGATGGAGCGCCGGGCGATCAGCTACCTCTACCAGGCCCAGATCATGCGCGACACGCCCGCGCCGGCCCACGTCGTCAAGGTGCGCTTCGAGGACTTCGTGCTCGATCAGCAGGCGACGGTGCGGCGCATCGGCGCGTTCCTGGGCCTGGACCTGCGCCTCGTGCCCGTCAAGCCCGAGGCGGTCGGGCGATGGAAGCGGCGCGACGACCATCGCGAAATGGATATCCTCCAGCCGGAGCTTGCGCGGCTGGGCTACCTCGAAGCAGCGGAGAACGCCTGATGATTCGCAAGGCCCTGGTCATGTCCGTCAACCCCGGGCAGGAAGCCGAGTACGAGAAACGCCACAACCCCATCTGGCCCGAGCTCGAGCAGACGCTCAAGGACCACGGCGTGCACAACTACTCCATCTTCCTGCACCCCGAGACGCGGCAGCTCTTCGCCTACCTCGAGATCGAGGACGAGCAGCGCTGGGCGCAGATTGCCCGGACCGACGTGTGCCAGCGCTGGTGGGCGCACATGAAGGACGTCATGCCCTCGAACCCGGACAACTCGCCGGTGTCCGAGCCGCTGCGCGAGGTTTTCCACATCGATTGACGACGTCGCGTCGGTCGGCTGCCGTCCCTGCACAGGCCGCAGAATCGCCATAGCTGCGAAGGCTGTCCCGGCCCGCGGACGATTTTGTTGGCGGCCGGCCCGGTCCATGCAATAATGGTAAGGCCGGTGGCGAGGCCCGGTGGCGGTCCGCCCGGCGCGATGATGGAGGGAATAAGTTGCCGAAACGTGTCATCGGGCTCCTCGTCGCCACTGTCCTGGGGATGCTTGTTCCCGGCCCCGCGGCTGAAGCGGTCATTGTCCATCCCGACCACGACGAGCTGGCCTCGCTGCGCGATCTGCCGCCGGACGGCATCATCGGCAAATGGGGCAGCAGTTCGGCCGTGGCCATCAGCCCCTACTTCTTCCTCGCCTCCAGGCACCAGGGCACGCCGGGCAGCGTGACCTTTGCCGGTCAGAGCTACAGTGTCGCGGCCGTCCACAACTTCGGAGGCGACGTGGACCTGCGCCTGGTGCAGGTGAGCTTTGCCGGCCCGGCCCTGCCCGCGTACGCCCCGCTCTACGAGGGCGGGCTTCAGGATCTGATCGGCGAGGAGGTCGCCATCGGCGGCTTCGGCGCCACCCGCGGCGCCGCATTTCACAACCCGCCACAACAAGGCTACGACTGGGGCTCGCCCGCCAGCTCCGGGCCGGTGTGGGGCTTCAACACCCTCTTCAGCCAGAGCCAGTTCAGCGGCGACACCTTCGGCGGCCACACCGAGAGCCTCCAGGCCCGCTTCGCCGCCGTGGACCATCCCAGCGCCCTCGTCGGCGAGGCCACCGTCGGCAACGGGGACTCCGGCGGGGGTTGGCTGATCTTCGAGAATGACACGTGGCACACCGTCGGCGTCACCATGGCCGTCGAGCACGAGGACAAGGCCGTCTACGCCCCGCAGTTCGAGCGCCTCTGGGCCGTCGACGTGACCTTCGAGCCCTACCGCCAGTTCATCACGGACCTGCTGGCGATCCCGGAGCCGGAGTACCTGCTCGGCGACATGAACCGCGATGGAGTCGTCGACACGGGGGACATGGCCGCTTTCATCCTGGCGCTGACGGACCCGGCCGCCTACGAGGCAACGTACGGCATCGACCCGGTGCTGGTCGGTGACATCAACGGCGACGGGGCGTTCGACACCGGCGACGTGACGCCGTTCATACAGTTGCTGGTTGGGCAGAGCGCGGCCACGGTGCCGGAGCCGGCCGCCGGCGCGCTGCTGCTCGGGGCGGCGGCACTGCTGCTGGGGCGGCAGTCGCGGCGGCTGCGGGGTTGAATCGGGTGCGGCGGGCTGTGGCGGCAGTGGTGATGCCGGGCAGGCGGGGGCAGGCGGGGAACCTGACTTGACCTTTTGGGGGCTGGCGACGACAATGCTTTGCCATCGGCCGCGTCCGCCAGGGTGGGAGTCTGGTTGGACATGGTCCACGGGGTGTAGCTCAGCTTGGTAGAGCGCTTCGTTCGGGACGAAGAGGTCGCAGGTTCAAATCCTGTCACCCCGATTCAAATAACTTGAGCCGATCGCCAGATTTAGCGAACTCGCCTGCGTGGGGCGAGGCGGCCTGAAAGCGAATGCCAAAACGGTAGTCTACCGTTTTGGCGACGTGGAAAGGTCGTACGGCGATGCCCAGGCTCACCACGCGCCCCCGAAATATCGTCGCCACAAGGCCTCCGGGCAGTGATCGTCGAGGGTCGCCGTGGCCCGAGGTGTACCAGAATGCCAGACAACAGGTCCCGCCGCACCTCGCCTGTCGCAACTGATTAAGGTGAGAGTTGGCGCCCTCGTCGGATACGCGATCTCGGGGGCCGTCGAGTGTCGTGCGACGTGTGCCGGAGCGTGCCGGATGCCCGCGTGCGATTGCGGACCGAGGCGTTGGAGACCTCATGCCTCCGGTCGACGTGCCACGAGCACCGGCTGAAAGAATGTGCCGTCCAACCGGTGCGCTCCGATGAATCCGGCCGAGGTCAGCAGCGACAGCAGTGTGTCGATGGGGACCGCGTAGTAGCGCGACCGGCCGACGACCGTGCGGACGGCTTCTGAGTCATCGTCTGTCACGATGTATAGCGAAGTGTCGTAGTGATTCCCGCTCCACTCCCAGATCTGGAACACGGCATGTCGGGCATTCAGCGTTTTGCGTACGCCGTATGGTCGCAACTGGGGCGAGGTTTGGTCCTCGGCAGCGTAGTCACGGACGGTCACCACGACGAGGCCGCCGGGTCGGGTGCAGTGGAAGAAGGCGCGAAAGGCCGTGAGGATATCGTCGTCCGTCAGCAGATGGGGCACCGAGTTGTCGGCGCTGAGCACGATGTCGACCGGAGGCCGGTGCTGCGCGGCACACGTCCGCATGTGAGCAACGGCGAAGTCGATCGCCAACCCTCGCCGCGTCGCCTCGCGCCGAGCACGCGTCACGGAAGCAGATGCGACATCAGACGCACTGACGTGATGCCCGAGCTGAGCGAGCCCCAGCGCCTGCGTGCCGATGCCACATGAGACGTCAGCAATGCGATGGGGCCCCGGGCCGAGGTATTGGCGGAAGATGGTGTCGAGTGCGGCGGCCTGCCGCTGAATGCTCTGCTCCCAATCGGCGTAGATCAGGTGGTAGTGCTCGGCGAGCTCGTTGTAGAGGTCAGACATCTCCCAATCCTCCACACTCGGATGTGCTCGAAGCAACATTTGAAGGTATCAACCGCGATGGCCTAGCTCGATCGCATAGAAGTATTCGGTCGACCCATCTTTATTGATGCCGGACAGTTCGCCGATCTTCTGCCAACCAAGCTTCTCGAAAAGACCTTGGCTATCGAGGCACCAGTCTTCGGTGGAAGCGATGAGCATTCGCCCACGCACCGTGGATTGGATGTGCTGCACGAGTGCCAGCGCGAGTCCTCGCCTGCGGAACGCTCTGTGGA
>SKPT01000485.1 GCA_007119405.1 Phycisphaeraceae bacterium | reverse complement strand
CGTGCTGGCTGTCCGGCTGGTCGTCGACCTGCCAGATGCTTGTGAGCACCGCCCGGCCGGAGAGCGACTGGAGTGTCAGGGACGTGATGAAGCGGGTGGCGGGCTCGGTCATGAGCACGCGCAGGTCGCCGCCCGCCTGGGCGAGGCGGCTGACCAGTGTCGCGGTCTTGTAGCAGGCAATCCCGCCAGTGAGGGCGACGGCGAGGCGTCGCCCGGCGAGCGGACCGGTGGCGGGGCCGGCGGCGTCGCGCCCGCCCGGGGCATGCGCAGGCTCGGGCATGAGGGGGTTATTCCTCCCGGGCCGCCTCGGGCGCGGCGTCGGCGTCGGCGGACGTGTCCAGGCCGATCTTGCCCTCGACGATCTCCTGCACCGCCACCTCGAAGTCGCTGCGCCCGCGACGCTCGACCAGCGGGCGGGCGCCCTCCATCAGTTCCCGAATCCGGTGCTGGACCAGCGCCGTGAACTTGAATCGGCCGCCCAGCGCGTTGATGACCTTGTCGTCCTTCAGGGCCTCGATCATGGGGGGGGAACCTCGTCAGGGTTTGGAGAATCAAGCATTATAAGCTGCCCAGCCCGCCCCGGCAAGCCCCCTCCGCGACGCCGTCGCACCGGTCAGGCTTGCGGGTCCGCGCCGAGCCCGCGGGATCACCTCCGCCAACGGGCGCCCGCGGTCGCCGGCGCGGCTGGTTCACAACTCCACAATGCGATTCTCGTGCCAGCTCGTGATCGCCGCCTCGATAATCTGCTGGGCCTTGAGCGCGTCCTCGGCCTTGCCGTCGACCTGCTCCGGCGGCGTGCCCTTGCACAGGTCGTCCACCCACGCGTCGATGCGGCTCTGGAAGGTGTCGCCGAAGCTCTTCATGTTGCCCGGGTGGGCGTAAACCTCCTGCTCGAGGGTCTTGCGCGGGCTGAAGACCAGCTTCTCGCAGGCGTCCTCGATGGTGATCATGCCGTCCATGCCGATGATGTCGCAGCGCTCCAGGCCCCAGGGCGTGCCGGGGCCGCCGCCGTCGTAGCTGCCCATGAGGTGCCCGAGTGTGCCGTTCTTGAAGATCATGTTGACGTGGACGTTGGACCAGCCCTGCCGGCCTTCGCCGCACTTGAAGAAGGCGTGCACCTTGGCGACGTCGCCGCCGAAGTAGCGCATGACGTCGATCGAGTGCGGGTGCAGGGCGCGCATGTGGAAGTGCTCGCTGGTCTCGTTGGGGTTGGTGATCCACATGAACATGTTGATGAAGTTCAGATGCCCGGCTCGCCCCGCGTCCAGCCACGCGCGGGCCTGCTCGGCCGCGGGCGTGAAGCGGTGGTTGAGGTTGATGCCGTACGCCAGCTTCTTCTGCTTCGCCTTGGCGACCATCTGCTCGGCTTCGTCGAGGCTGTTGGAGATGGGCTTCTCGCCCAGCACGGGCAGGCCGGCGTCGAGCAGCTCCATGGTCGGCTTGAAGTGGTCGCCGCCGTTCTCCGTGCCCGCGGAGCAGACGCTCGCGGCGTCAATCTTCACGTCAGCGGCGAGCATGTCCTGGACGCTGTAGAAGGCCGGCACGTCGTGCTTGGCGGCCGCCTTGTCCGCGCGCTCCCTGTCGATGTCGCACACCGCGACGAGCTGCGTCCGCTCATTGGCCTGATAGCAGTCGGCGTGCTTGTTCCCGATCCCCCCGAGGCCGACGACGGCAATGCTGAGCATGGTTGCGTTCCTTTCTTCGTGTGTGAGCCACGGATGAACACGGATGAGAAGGCAGATAAGGAACCCAGGAACCCAGGAAAGGTAAACAGGGCGCGATGAATGAATCAACGCCGCCCCCCTTAGCACCACCTGGCAAGGTGGTGCATGGGCGCCCCAAAGGCCCTCCCGCGCCCGCTCCCGTCTTTCCCTGCCTTGCTTATCTCCTTCTCACGCGTTCACCCGCGCGCATCCGTGGCCATTTCTCCAACCCGTACAACACTTTCGTTCTCCAGCGACGCGATCGCGGCCGCGAGCACGCGCTGCGCCGCGAGCCCGTCCGCCCCCGACCCGTCGATCGCCTCGGGCCCGTCGCCAGCGCTGACCTGCTCCAGGAACCGCCCGATGCGATCGCGGAACGTGTCCTCAAAGTCGCGAAAGCCCCCGAACGTGGGATTCGTGTACACCCGCTTGACCATGTCGCCAGCCGGGTAGAGCGTCAGCTCGTGCCACATGTCATCGAGCACGAAACGCCCATTCGTGCCCGCGACTTCGCACCGCTCCATCGGATGCCCGCGCTCGATGTCGTAGCTGCCCGTGAGCGACCCCAGCGCGCCGCTGGCGAAGCGCATCGCGATCTGCGTCGTCGACCAGATGTTGCGCCCCGGCGCCTTGAGCGCGAAGCAGTGCACCGCCTCGACGTCCCCGCAGAAGTGGCGCATGATGTCGACGGTGTGCGGGTGCATCGCCTTGAGGTGAAAGTAGGGCGACGACTCGGCCGGGTTCTTGATCCACATCGCCATGTTCATGAACAGCGGCGTGCCGATGCACCCTTCGTCCTGCCACTGCTTCGCCAGCCGCGCCGCGGGCGTGAAGCGGTGGTTGAGGTTGATGCCGTAGCACAGCCCGCGCGCCCGCGCCGCGGCGACCATTTGCTCGGCCTCGGCGATGTCGTTGGAGATCGGCTTCTCGCCCAGCACGTGGCAGCCGGCCTCCAGGGCCTGCATGGTTGGCTCAAAGTGGTCCGAGCCATACTCCTCGCCGCCCGTGCAGATCGACACCACGTCCGGGCTCAGCGTGCGCAGCATCGTGGCCGCGTCCTCAAAAGCGGGCACGCCAAAGCGCGCGGCCGCCGCGTCGGCACGCTCGCGACGGATGTCGCAGACGCCGACAAGCTCCGCCAGCTCGTGCTCCTGGTAGATCCGGGCGTGACGATTGCCGATGGGGCCCAGGCCGATGACGGCGACGCGCAGCATGGTTCAGCTCACTCCGGGAGGTCCAGCGACTACCTTAGCAGATCGGGATTCGGGATTCGGGGTTCGAAAGAAAGGGATCAGCGGAATCCGTCGGTTAACGCCCGTCCTGAGCGAGTCGGCGAGCGAAGGGCGGGATTGCCCCCGTGCTCGACCACCCCCTCCGCATCCCGCATCCCGCATCCCGCATCCCGCATTCTGCATTCTGAATTCTGAATTCTGAATTCTGAATTCTGAATTCGCCCCCCTCACCCCTGCTTCACCTCCGCCTCCGCCAACTGCCGGTCAAAGCGCTGGCGATTCGTCCGGTTGTCCATCAGCACCAGCACGCGATCGCGATGACGCGACGGAATCACCTCGTCCAGCGCCTTGCGCACCTGCCCGATGTGCGTGCGACGCGACAGGTGCGTCAGCACCACCGCCTCGGCGCTCGACGCCTCCAGCAGGTTCACGATGTCATCCAGGTGCAGATGCTTGCCCACCGACGCCCGCGCGCGGTGGCCGGGCTCGAGAAACGTGCACTCGGTGATGATGATCCGCGCCTCGAGCACGTCCGGCCGCTCAAAGTGCTCGCCCCACATGGTGTCCCCCGTGTAGCACACCAGCGGAATCTCCAGCGTGTTCGTAATCTGCTCGCCCTGCGTCTTGAGCTCCACGATGCGCTCCTGCGGCAGTTCCGCCAGCTCCGGCCGCAGCTTGGACCGCCGCTCGATGACCGTGAACCCGAGCGACGGCACCGTGTGCGCCGTCTCGAACGCCCGCAGGTGGATGTTGTTCTTGATCTCGAGCTGCTCGTCGTGCGCCAGCGCCACGACGTTGTAGGGCGTGCGCTGGGCTTCGAGATCGATCCACGCGGTCATGACGTTGCGCACCGGCTTCTCCAGCGCCGGGTGACACACCACCGTGCCCGTGCCGATGCCCTGGAAGTGGCGCTGCGAAAAGTAGTACGACAGCGCCGCGGCGTGATCCATGTGCCCGTGCGACAGCGCGACGTGGTCGGCGGTCAGCACCGGCTTGGGTGCCGAGCCGATGTCGAAGCAAAGGTCAAGCTCCGGCACGTGCACGACGGTCTGCTCGCCGGCGATGGAGATGCCCTGGACGCGGTAGGGCGGAATGTACAGATAGCCCATCTGCGGGCTGCGGGCGGGCTCACGTGGAATCATGATGCGGACCTGGCTGGGCGGCGGTCGGCTGGGGGGGCTGACCCGGTTTCGGCGCCGACCGCCTGTTTCCAGGCCGCAGAACCGGGGCAATCGGCCGCGACGGGAGTCGAACCCGCGGCTCGGCCGCCCGGCCGTCGCATGGACAGCCGTCGGCCCGGCCGGATCGGCGCCTCCGCGGCGCCGACGGCAAGTATTGCCGCAAACGCCCCTCAAAGCAAGGGCCCGCCCCCGCCGGTCACCCGACCGGCCCCGAACGTGTGCGCGGCAGCGACGTCCCCCGCTTTGATTTGGTTCCTTATCTTGCCACGGTGTTCAACTGGAATCGCGGGGCCGGTTTTCCTGAGAGACCGGCCGGACGCTACGCCGCGTCCTTGTGCATCATCTGATCCAACTGCTCCTTGGCCTGCTTCGCCCAACCCTGCCACGCCGGCAGCCGCACCGTCATGCCCTTCGCATACACATCCTCCGGCGTCAGCGGGTCGCCGCCGGTCTCCGGGATCAACGCCCAGTGTGGCCGACGCGTGTTGTAACGCTCGTGGAACTCCGCCAGGCACGCCCGCGCCTCGCTCGGATTGTCGTACAGCCGCCAGTACACCTCCTCCTGCTTGAGCGTGCGGTGGAACCGCTCCAGCAGACCGAGCTGCGTCGGCGTGCGATACGCGATCCGCACATGGCTGAAGTCATCGGCCACATAACGCACGAACCGCCTGGCCGTGAACGACGGACCGTTGTCCGTCACGATGAACGGCGGTTTCGTCAGCGGTCCGTGAATGCGCTCGGCCTCGGCCCGCGCCTTGCCCAGCGCCGCCGTCGCCTCCAGCGCGCTGTAGCTGTCGGTCAGGTGCGCCGCCAGCAGGTAGCGGCTGTAGTAGTCGATCACCGTGATCACGTACCACCAGCCGTGGCCAGGGATGTGCACGTACGTCACGTCCGTCTGCCACAGCTCGTTGGGCGCTTGCGGCAGCAACTGCCAGAGCTTGGCCGTCTGGTACAGCTCCGCCTCGCGGGCCAGCGGTTTTTGCAGCAAATCGTGGGCCTTCATCACCCGCAGACACTGGCGGTTGGTGACCATCGGCTGACGCGGATCCTGCCGCGCCTCACGCCGGCACATCACCGCGATACGCTTGTAGCCGTACCACGGATTGGCCCTGGCCATCGCCAGCACCGCCTGCTCCACCGTCGCGGGCACGGTTCTGGGCTTCGGGCCCGGACGCTTGCGCTGCTGGGCCGGCACCGGCTCGTGGTACCAGCTCGACGAGGCGATGCCCAGATGAGCCAGCACACGTGTGCGCCGGGCATCGGGTTGTTGTGCAAGTCGCGTGTTCACGTCCTGACGCACCTCATCGTCTACAGCAAGCCTTCCGACTTTTTTTTGAAGATGCGGTTGGCGATCGTCAGCTCGCCGATCACCTGGTCGCGCTTGGCCAGGTCCTTCTCCAGCCGCTCGATCTGCTGATCGCGCGGGTCCGCCTTGCCACGCTTGCCGTTGGCCAGCGACGCCTTGCCGCCTTCGAGGAACTGATCGCGATACCGATAGAGCGTCGGCTCGCTGATCCCGTACCGCCGTGCCAGCTTCGCCGCCGGCTCCTCGCGCCGCAGCAGCGCCAGCACCGCCTCCGTCCGCTGAGCCACTTCCAGTTCCGTCCGCTTGCCCATCGTCATAGCTCCTTCGTCTCGTGATCCGGCCCCAACAGCCTGACCCGAGCATGGTTCGCCTCCCGGGGCGGCCTCGCCCAACCCGGCCGACGCGGGAGGCGAACCATGCGGACCTCCAGTCTCTCAGATCACGATTCCAGGGAACTGCGGACAATACAACTTGCGGCGGGATCTGGAACGCGAACTGCACGCCTTTCACGACTGCTTCGGCCGACGCGACAGTCGCCAGCATCTGCGATGCTACGTCGGCGGGCAGCTGTCCAATCTCAAACGCAAGT
>SKPT01000463.1 GCA_007119405.1 Phycisphaeraceae bacterium | reverse complement strand
CCGAGTACCACGCCGCCCGCGAGGAGCAGGGCCTGATGGAGGCGGAGATTCGCCGGCTCGAGGCCCGGCTCAAGTCCGCCAAGGTCGCCGACGACCTCGACGTGCCCGAGGACATGGTCTTTCTCGGCGCCACCGTCCGCCTGCGCGACCTCGACGACGACTCCGAGGACCTGTACAAGCTCGTGGGCGAAGCGTCCGGCCGGTTCGACGCCGACGAGATCGAGGTCACCACCGCCAGCCCGATGGGCGAGGCCCTGCTCAAGGCCCGCGTCGGCGAAGTCGTCAAGGTGAACCTGCCGCGGGGCGAGAAGCGCTTCGAGATCGTCGAGATCGTAGGGTGAGACAAGGCACGCTCGGAAAGGTGGGGGCCACGGCCTGACCGCGAAGCAGCAAGCCGTGCGATCGTCGACAAGCCCACGGCTTGCCCTTCGGAACATGTCGTGGCACCCCGACGCGGCGGCGGTGCTGACGGGGGGTGAGCCCCATCTTTGCAGGTGGGGCGATTGGCATGGCTGCAACATTTAACGGGAATTGCCTCGCTGTTTATTGCGGAAAATATCGGTGTGCGCGTCGGCGGCGGTGACCTCGCGGGGGAAATTTCTCGTAATGAATACAGGCGGGCGGCCGACCAATGCACGATAGAATGGATGGGGGAAACAGGGGCGGCGCAACGCCGCAGGGGCAAGCCATGACACGCAGCTTCAGCAAACTCGGAACGTCCCTCGCGACGGCGGCGATCGGTCTGGCGCTCGCGGCGGGCTCGGCGCTGGCGCAGGAGCAGGTGGACACCTCCGGCCGGGCGCTGGACGCCAACCCGGGCGTCGGCACAGGGGGCGTGAACCCGTCGGCCCCGGTCATCGACTACCGCGCCCGCAACGACATCATCACCGGCAACGTCGGCGGCGGCAGGCACTTCCGTGGCCAGATCGACTACGGCGCCCCCCGCGAGTTCCGCGGCCAGCTTGGCAGCGACGACCTGTTCCGCTTCCGCGCCGACAGCCTGCCTACGACCCCGGGCCAGCCGGCGCAGAGCGTGTTTCGGCCGTTCACCAGCCCCGGCGTGCCCACCGCCCCCGGCCCCGGACAGCCGGACTGGCGCTTCGACGTCGGCGGCTACGGGGCGCCGGTGGACCAACGCCTGGATCCGGCCCGCGTCACCGAGTGGCGCCAGCCGGCGTTCCTGCGCGTGCCCCGCACCATGGAGGACGGCCGGATCCTCGAAACCCAGCTCTCGCCGCTGACCGGCGTGCGCTTGCTCGAGGACCTGGACCGGGTCGACCTGTGGCAGCGCGACCTGGACGACGACCGCTTCCGCCTGCCGCGGCCCGGCGACGAGCCGGCGTACGACCCGTTCGGCGACGTCGATGCCCTGGACGAGCAGCAGATGCGCGAGCTCGAGCAGGAGGTCGGCTGGCGGGAGGTCGAGTGGCGCCGCGGGGCGCACATGCCCGCCGAGTTGCTGACCCAGCCCCTGCCCCGCGCCCGCCTGGCGCCGTCGGCCGTGCTGGGCGAGCGGCTGCGCAGCGGTGAGATCGCCGGCGGCCGCGGCGACCACCTCGACCCCGCGACACGCCAGGGCCTGGAGCGCCTGGCCGAGCGGCTCTACGGCCCGATGGACGAGCGGGACGAGCCCGGCGGGTATCGCGACCTGCTCGCCGCGGTGCGCGGCCACGTCGCGCCCCTGCCGGCGATCGAGGATGAGGACGACGATCGGCCGATCTGGGAGCGCCTCGATGCCCGCGACGACGAGCAGTGGGAGCGCTGGTGGCAGGAGGAGCTGGAGCGCCGCGAGGCCCGACGCGCCGAGCGCGATGAGCGCGACGAGGATCCGATCGCCGAGCTGCTGCCGCTGGATCGCGGCGAGCTCGAGCAGGCCGAGACCCGTCGCGAGCAGGTGCTGCGCGAGATCTATGGCGAGGAGGGGATGCAGCGACTGCCGGAGATGGGCGTGGAGGATGACGACGCCCTGGCGCTGATGCTCGAGGACCTGAGCTACAACCTGCCCCGGCTCCAGACGCTGGCGGGCGAGGCGGACACCCGGCCGGCGCGCCTGATGCGCGAGGGTGAGCAGGCGATGGCCGAGGGGCACTACTTCGACGCCGAGGGCGTGTTCCGCCAGGCGGTGCGCCAGAGGCCGGACGACCCGCTGGGGCGCATCGGCCTGGTGCACGCGCAGATGGGCGCGGGGATGATCCGCTCGGCCGCGATGCAGTTGCGCCAGGTGTTCGACGAGCATCCCGAGGTGATCGCGGCGCGCTACGACGCCGAGCTGCTGCCCGCCGAAGAGCGCCTCCGCTGGCTCCAGCGCGAGCTTCAGCGGATGCTCGGCGAGGCGGCGGAGCGGCCCGAGGACGCCGCCCTGATGCTGGCCTACCTGGGCTACCAGGTCGACTCCCGGCCGCTGATGCGCTACGGCCTGGCGCGGGCCGAGGCGATGGACCCGGACGATGGGCTCTACGTGCTGCTGCGGCGGATCTGGCTTGAGGATGGTGAGGGCGAGGACGACGACCAGTAACTGCCCTGAGCGATCGACCAGTGGGACAAGAGCGCTCCTATCAGCGAGCAAGGACCGGAGCCGTGATCCTCGCGGTTGGGTCCCTGCTCGTGGTGTTGCTGCAGGTTGCAATCGGGTACGAAGCACCTTCGTTTCTGATGGCCGGGGTTGTGCACGGCCTGTTCTGGTTGGCCATCGCCTGGTACGCCAACGCGCGACTCCGCCACATGAGGGCACGTCGAGCCGCCAGCCGATCCCCCTCCTTCGGGGATGGGGTGAGGCGAGGGTGATCCGTGCCGCGCATCCGATGCAATTGCCCCTGACGGATGCCCGCCAGTGCCTGGGCGTTGCATCCGACTTGAAGGTGCGGATTCTGCCGTGATCGAAGATGGCCTGGGCGCTCGTGGTGCTGCGTTGCGCCTGGAGATTGGGACAAGCCGCCCGTGGCACGGCGTGTCATCGGCGCTTGCGCTTGCGCTGCTTGAACTTGCCCTTCTGCGCCTTGGCGCCGCCCTTGGTCTTGCGCAATCCGGCCGGCGCCTGGCCGGCGCCCATGGCGGCGAGGTCCGCGCCGCCCATGCCCATCAGCGCCTTGGCGCGTGAGAGCGTGCCCATGCCGGACACCTGCTTGGACATCTGGCTGACCATGTCGAAGCCCTTGACGAGCTGGCTCACATCCTTCTGATCGGTGCCCGAGCCGCGGCCGATGCGACGCCGCCGCGAGTTGGTCAGCTCCACGCGGTTCTGGCGCTCGTCGCGCGTCATGGACTGGATGATTGCCTCGGTGCGGTGGATCTGGCGGTCGTCGAGGTTCAGGTCCTTGAGCTGCTTGCCGATGCCCGGCAGCATGCCCAGCAGTTGCTTCATCGAGCCCATGCGACGGAGCTGGCGAAGCTGGTTGAGGAAGTCGTCCATCGTCATGGTGCCCTTGGCCATCTTCTCCTGAAGGGCCTGGGCTTCTTCCTCGGACACCTGCTCCTGGGCGCGCTCCACGAGCGAGACGATGTCGCCCATGCCCAGGATGCGCCCCGCGACGCGGCGGGGGTGGAACTCCTCGATCCCGTCGAGCTTCTCGCCGGTGCCGAGGAACTTGATGGGCTTGGACGTGACCTGCTTGACGGACAGCGCCGCGCCGCCGCGGGTGTCGGAGTCGAACTTGGTGAGGATGACGCCGTCGAGCTCGAGCTGGTCGTTGAAGGCGCGGGCGCTGTTGACCGCGTCCTGGCCGGTCATCGCGTCGATGACGAGCATGATCTGGTGGGGGGTGACGGCCGCGTTGACCTGGCGCAGCTCGTTCATCAGCTCGTCGTTGATATGCAGCCGGCCGGCGGTGTCGAGGATGAGCACGTCGAAGCCCTGGGCGCGGGCGCTCTTGAGGGCGTTGGTGCAGACCTTGACGGCCGCGCCGACCGCCTTGCCATACTCGGCGACCTTGTCCGGCTCGCCGTAGAAGCTGACGCTGCCGGGCCCGGGGGCTTCGTTCTGGGCCTGCTCGGCGACGACCTGGAGCTGGTGCACCGCCGCGGGCCGCTGGAGGTCCGCCGCGGTGACCATGGTGCGCTTGCCCTTTTTCTTCAGATAGGCCGCGAGCTTGCCGCACGTCGTCGTCTTCCCCGAGCCCTGGAGCCCGGCCATCATGATGACGGTGGGCCCGGGCTGGACGTACATGATCGGCGGCTGCTCGTCGCTGCCGTACTCCGCCTCCGGATCGCCGCCGAGCAGGCGCACCAGCTCGTCGTGGACGATCTTGATCATCTGCTCGCCGGGCTTGACCGCCTCGAGGACCTCCTGGCCCAGGGCCTGGTCCAGCACGGCGTCGCAGAACTGCTCGACGACCTCGTAATGGACGTCGGCCTCGAGCAAGGCGGTGCGCACCTCGTCCATGGCGTCGCGGACGTTGGACTCGCTGATGCGCCCCTGGCCGGAGAGCTTGCGCAGGGCGCCTTCGAACTTGTCGGACAAAGAGGAGAACATCGCGGCTCCTGTGGGGGGCGAACGGCGGATTTTAGGGGCTGGGCGGCACAGGTGCCACTGTATAAAGCCGGGACCGGTCGTCCCGGGGCGGCGGCTGCGATCACCGAATGCCGCGCGTGATTTCGTCGCATTGCCGCCCGACGCCCTTGAACGTCGCAGTGCCGTTGCAGACGCTGGATCGCCGCGGACGCCGAGCCGATGCCCCGGGACCACCGGTCCCGGCTTTTTAGCCCACCGCGGCGGCGGGGTTGCGCAGCGCCCGGCCGAGCTGGCGCAGCGCCTGACGGATGCGGTGCTCGTTTTCGACCAGCGCCAGGCGCACGTACCCCTCGCCGCGCGGGCCGAACGCCGCGCCGGGGGTCATGGCGACCTCCGCCTCGTCGACCATCGCCAGGCACAGCTCATCCGTCGAGCCCTGGAAGCGGGCCAGGTGCTCGGGGTTGACCTTCGCCCAGACGAACATCGTCGCCTGCGACGGGTCGACCGCCCAGCCCAGCCGCCGCAGCCCGCGCACCAGCACGTCGCGTCGCTGGGCGTAGACGCGGGCCTGCTGCTCGACGTGCTTGTCGCCCTCGCGCATGGCGATGATGGCGGCGATCTGCACCGCCTGGAATATGCCGTAGTCGTAGTAGCCCTTGATGGTGGACAGCGCGGCGATCAGGTCGCGGTGCCCGCAGCAGAACCCGATGCGCCAGCCCGCCATGTTGTAGGGCTTGCTCAGCGTGGAGAACTCGACGCCGTACTCCTTGGCGCCCGCCGCGGCGAGGTAGCTCGGGGCCCGGTAGCCGTCGAAGCACGTCTCGCCATAGGCGAAGTCGTGGAGGATGGTCACCTCGTGGCGGGCGGCCAGCTCCACGACCTTCTCAAAGAACGCCGGCTCGACCGTCATCGTCGTGGGGTTGTGCGGGTAGTTGAGGATCACCGCCTTGGGCTTGGGCGTCAGGTGGCGCAGCACGTCATCGATGCGCGCGAGAAACGCCTCGTCGTTGCCCAGCGGCACGCTGACCGTCGACGCCCCGGCCAGCACCACGGCGTAGGTGTGGATCTGAAACGCCGGGTCGGCGACGACGGCAATGTCGCCCGGGCCCAGCAGCGCCAGGCACAGGTGGCTGAAGCCCTCCTTCGACCCGATCGTCGCGATGACCTCCGTCTCCGGGTCCAGCTCGACCCCGAAGCGCCGCTCGTACTTGATCGCCATGTCCCGGCGAAGGTTGTACACGCCCTGCGAGACGCTGTAGCGGCTGTTGCGCGGGTCCAGCACCGCCTCGCGCAGCTTGTCGACCACCGCCTCGGGCGGCGCGTCCGAGGGGTTGCCCATGTTCAGATCGATCACGTCCGCCCCGGCCTGGCGACGGTCGTGAATGAGCTGCTTCAGCCGCCCGAGGACGTACGGCGGCAGGCGCTTGATCCGGGTGGCGGGCTCGATTCTCATCCCTGAGGTCCTTGCATCGTCTTGAATCGGGTTATTTTACAGGATCGCTGCGGAAAATTCCCGGGCCGGGGGCAATCCCGCCCTTCGCTCGCCCCCGCCGCCAGGGACTCGCT
>SKPT01000297.1 GCA_007119405.1 Phycisphaeraceae bacterium | reverse complement strand
CCGCTCCCGCCCCCGCCGACGCCGACGCCCCCGCCACCGGCCCCGCGCCCGCGACGCCCGCGATCCAGGAGGTGCTGGCCCGCTACTGGGGCTTCGAGTCGCTGCGCCCGCTCCAGGCCGAGGCCATCGACGCCGGGCTCAACGGCCGCGACTCGCTCGTCGTCCTGCCCACGGGGGCGGGCAAGAGCCTCTGCTACCAGGTGCCGCCGGCGGTGGCGGGGCGGATGGACATCGTCGTCTCGCCGTTGATCGCGCTGATGAAGGACCAGGTCGACGCCCTGCGCCAGTGCGGGTACCCGGCCGCGGCGGTGCACAGCCACCTGGACCCGCACGAGCGCAACGAAGCCCGCCGGGGCGTCATCGACCGCAGCTACCACCTGCTGTTCGTCACACCCGAGCGGCTGCTGAGCGACCGGTTCATCAACTACCTGAAACGCCACCCGGTGAGCAGCTTCGCCATTGACGAGGCCCACTGCATCAGCCAGTGGGGCCACGACTTTCGCCCCGAGTACCGTCGCCTGGCCGAGCTGCGCGACCATTTCCCGCAAGCGAGCATTCACGCGTTCACGGCCACGGCCACCACGCGCGTCCAGCAGGACATCGTCGAGCAACTGAAGCTGCGCGACCCGGCGCGCGTCATCGGCACGTTTGATCGGCCGAACCTCATCTACCGCGTGCTGCCCGCGGCCGACACGTTCCAGCAGACGCACCAGATCGTCAAGCGTCACGCCGGCGAGGCGTGCATCGTCTACTGCATCAGCCGCCGCGACACCGAGGAGCTGGCCGACCACCTCAAGGCGCTGGGCGTGCGAGCCGCCGCCTACCACGCGGGCATGGAGAAGCAGGACCGGACGCGCATCCAGGAAGACTTCGCCGCCGAGCGGTTGGAGGTCGTCGTGGCGACGGTGGCGTTCGGCATGGGCATCGACCGGTCCAACGTCCGCTGCATCATTCATGCGGCGATGCCCAAGACGGTGGAGCATTACCAGCAGGAGACGGGCCGGGCCGGGCGCGACGGGCTCGAGGCGGAGTGCGTGCTGCTCTACTCCGGGCGCGACGTGCCCCGCTGGGAGCACCTGATCGGCATGAGCGCCGCGAACGCCGAGGACCCCGAGGCGGTCATCGCCGCGCAGACCGAGCTGCTGCGCCACATGCAGGGCTACTGCCGCACGCTCCAGTGCCGCCACCGGGCCCTGTCGCGCTACTTCGGCCAGGAGTACCCGCACGAGAACTGCGGCGCCTGCGATGTGTGCCTGGGCGAGGTGCAGGCCCTGCCCGACTCCACCACCGTGGCGCAGAAGATCCTCTCATGCGTCGGCCGCTTCGACCGGCCCTACGGCGTCAAGTACCTCGTCGACGTGCTGCGCGGCAGCAAGAGCGCCACCATCGGCCAACGCCGCCACGACCAGCTCAGCACGTACGGCCTGTTGCGCGAGTTCGACGAAAAGACCCTCATCCAGCTCACCTACCAGCTCGTCGACCAGGGGCTGCTCGACCGCAGCACCGGGGAGTACCCCACCGTGTCACTGACCGACGACGCCCGGGCCGTGCTGCGCGGCCAGCGGGAGGTGTACCTGGCCGACCCTGGCGGCACCAGGGTCCACCGCACCGCCGTCGACGAGGTCTCCTGGGAGGGCGTGGATCGCGGCCTGTTCGAGCACCTGCGCGAGCTGCGCCGCGACCTGGCCGAGGAGCAATCGGTGCCGCCCTACGTCATTTTCGGCGACCAGACGCTGCGCGAGCTGGCCCACGTGCGCCCCGGGTCGCTCGAGGCGTTCGTGCACGTCCGCGGCGTGGGGCGCAAGAAGCTCGAGCAGTTCGGCCAGCGCTTCGTCGACGCGATCGTCGGCTACTGCCGGGACAACGGGCTGGACACCGACGCGGCCGTGGGATCGCGGCCGCGGGCCAACATCGAGCGTCAGCGCGATCGCGAGCGTCGGCCCAACGCCGCCAAGGCCCAGGCGATGGAGCTTTTCGCCGACGGCCGGGGCATCGACGCGGTTGCCGAGGCCATCGGCCGGGCCCGCTCGACGACGGCCGAGTACCTAGCCGAGTTCATCGAGACGCAGCGGCCTGCCTCCATCGACGCCTGGGTCGATCCCGGCGTGGCCCGGCGCGTCCGTGACGCCGCCGCCGAGCATGGCCACAACCTGCTCAAACCCATCCACGACGCCCTCGGCGGCGAGGTCGACTACGAGAGCATCCGCCTGACCGTCGCCCACGAGCGCGGCCGCGCCGTGGGCGAGGATAAAACCACGGATGCACACGATTGAGCACCGCCAAACCCCCTCCCTCCGGGAGGGGGCAGGGGGAGGGTGTCTCCGACGGCCGTGCGTCATCGTCGTGGGGTGCCTGTCAGACTTGTAGCAGTCGCACGATGCGCTGGGTCGGGTGCCACTGGCGGCTTGTCCGCCAGTGCCCAGGCCCATGAACCCTTCCATAACCGTCGAAACTGCGTTAATCGTCGTGAGATCGAACGCCCAAGCCGTGGGCGGCGCCCAGGCACTGGCGGGCAAGCCGCCAGTGGCACCCCGTACATCGCACCCGCTACTCTTGTGAGGCACTCGCCCGTCATGTCGTTGATGCAACGCGGCAGGGCGCACCCTCGCCCGACCCCACCCGAAGGGAGGGGTGTTACCAGCCACGCCCCCACGGCCGTGCGCGCGGCTCGACACGCCGCCGATGTCGGCGCGCCTAACATCAGGATAAACCGCAATACGCCGGAACGCTTCGATGCCCCCCACCAACCGCCTCATCCACGAGACGAGCCCCTACCTGCTCCAGCACGCGCACAACCCCGTCGACTGGTACCCCTGGGGCGACGAGGCCTTCGCCGCCGCCCGCGAGCAGGACAAGCCGATCTTCCTGAGCGTCGGCTACGCCACGTGCTACTGGTGCCACGTGATGGAGCGGCAGGTTTTTGAGAACGAGAAGCTGGCCGCGCTGCTCAACGAGCATTGCATCAGCATCAAGGTCGACCGCGAGCAGAGGCCGGACGTCGACGAGCTGTACATGACCGCCACGCAGTTGCTGACCAGCCGCGGCGGGTGGCCGATGAGTGTTTTTCTCACGCCGCCGAATGCCGACGCGCCGGGGCTCAAGCCGTTCTGGGCGGGCACGTACATTCCGCCCGAGCCGATGCACGGGATGTCGGGCTTCGGCCAGCTCGTGACGAGCGTGGCCCGGGCGTGGCGTGAGCAGCGCGAGCAGGTGCTCCAGCAGGCCGACCAGGTCGCCGAGGCCGTCGCCGCCCACCTGACGAAGGGCGACACGGCCGGCGAGCTTTCGCCGGGCCACGTCCAGCGCGCCCTGGACCAATTGCTGCACAGCTACGACCCGGTCCACCGCGGCTTCGGCGGCGCCCCGAAGTTCCCCCACCCCGCCAACCTCAAGCTCCTCCAGGCCATGACGCGCCACGACCGCGCCGGGCAGGTGATCGGCCCGCTGTCGCACACGCTCGAGAGCATGGCCCGCGGCGGGATCTACGACCAGGTCGGCGGCGGGTTCCACCGCTACAGCGTCGACGAGCAGTGGCTCGTGCCCCACTTCGAGAAGATGCTCTACGACAACGCCCAGCTCATCGACGTCTACACCAGCGCCTACGCCGGCGATCCGAACGGCCACAACGCCCCGCTCTGGAAGCGCGTCGCCTGCGAGACCTGCGACTACGTCCTGCGCGAGATGCTTGACGAGTCGGGCGCCTTCTACAGCGCCCAGGACGCCGAGGTCGCCGGCCGCGAGGGCGGCAACTACCTCTGGACGCCGCAGCAGATCGAGCAGGCGCTGGCCGACGAGCCGGAGCTCATCGAGCTGGCGATGACGATGTACGGCCTTGATCGGGGCCCCAACTTCCGCGACCCGCATCACGCCGACGCCGAGCCCGCCAACGTCCTTTACCTGCCCCAACACCTGGACCTCATTGCCCGCCAGCGGCCCGGGGGCATCGAGCGGCTGACGCGCGATCGGCAGCGGATCAACGAGCGGCTGCTGGCGATCCGCGACCGGCGGCCCCAGCCGGCGACGGACGACAAGGTGCTCACGAGCTGGAACGGCATGATGATCGCCGCCCTGGCCCACGCCGGCCGCGTGTTCAACGAGCGGCGCTACCTCGACGCCGCCGCCCGCGCCGCCGACGCCGTGCTCGAGCACCTGGTCGACGATGGCGACACGCTCCGCCGCTCGATGCGCCGCGGCGAGGTCAGCGGCCTGGGGTTTCTCGAAGATTACGCCTACCTGGTCGACGGCCTGATCGAGCTGGCCCTGGGCCAGCCCGCCGAGGCGCGCTGGCTCGACGAGGCCCAGCGCTTCACCCACGCCGCCATCGAGCGCTTCTCCAACAACGGCGGCTACTACGACACGCTGGCGCACCAGCGCGACCTGTTCGTGCGCCTGCGCTCGACCTACGACGGGGTGATCCCCACGGCCAACAGCCAGATGATCCACAACCTGCTCGATCTCTACGCGCTGACGGACCTCGAGTCGTGGCTGAGCCGGGCCATCACCGACCTGCGCAGCTTCGGCCGGCTGCTGGCCGAGCAGGGCGTGGCGCTGGTGCACATGCAGCACGCGCTGCTGCGCGCCCTCGAGATCGCGCCGGGGCGCATCGACCACGCGGCGGGCGGCGGTGAGATCCAGCCGTCGCAGGCGCCCCCGCCCGTCGTCGCGGCGGTCGAGCCCGAGGTCGTCGATCTGCGCCACGGTTCGGCGGAACTGGCGGTGCACGTGCACATCGAGCCGGGCTTTCACCTGACGGCCGCCCAGGCGACCGACGCGGGACTGACGCCCACCACCCTCGAGTTCGACGGCGACAACGCCTTGAGCCTGGACGTGGAGTATCCCGGCGCCGTCGAGCGTCGGCCGGCCTTCGCCGATCGCCCGCTGGCGGTCTACGAAGGCGACATCACGTTGCGCGCCCACCTGCGCCGCCGCAGTGACGCGCCGTCGAGCGCCCGGCCGCGCCTGATGCTGCGCTACCAGCCCTGCACCGACGCCGCCTGCCAGCAGCCGCACACGATCGAGCTGCCGATCTCGATCAAGACGTAGGCAGCCACCAGCCCTGTCGAGGATGCACGGCCATCGTGGTGGGTTTCGCATTCGCTCTACCCACCCTACGGCAGCGCCGGCACGTCGATGCCGCGATCCGTCACGGCCCGAGCAGCATCGGCTCGAGCACGGCCACCAGCGCCACGACCACCAGCAGCGCCAGCGTCGCCGCCCGCAGCCGCCGGCGCGACATCCGCGCGCCCATCAGCAGCCCCAGCACCGTGCCCACGACCGCCAGGGGCATGAGCATCAGGCCCAGCGCCGTGGCGTGCACCACCGGCTGGCCGAACTTCCAGCAGAGCATCGCCAGGGCCAGCGGCAGCATGGGCAGGAAGCTGTACCAGAGGAACACGCGGGCCTGCCGGCTGGGCCAGTCGTGGGCCATCACCCAGAGCACCAGCGGCGGCCCGCCCATGCCCACCAGCCCGCCGAGGAACCCGCTCGTCGTGCCCGCCAGCACGCCCCAGGCCGGCGCCACCTGCTGGCGTGGCTGGACGCGCAGCAGCCAGTGGGCCGCCAGCACCGTCAGCAGGATCCCGCCCAGCACCTGCTTGATCAGTCCCTGCCCCGCGGCGGTCAGCCACGCCAGCGCCAGCACGCCCAGGGGCATGGTGCTGACGCGGATGAAGAACATCGGCCAGTAGCTTGGCCAGTGCATCGCGGCGTGGTTGCGCCAGCAGGCCCAGGCGACCTGCCCCATCGTCGCGGCCAGCGCGATCGCCACCGCCGCGGGCAGGTCCACCCCGGCCAGCACCATCACCGGCACCGTCACGACGCTGAAGCCGAAGCCCACCGCGCTCTGGAGCATCCCCCCCAGCACGACCAGCACCCCCACGACGATGATCAGCTCGACGCTCACAGCCGCCAGAGCATACACCCCCGCCGACGGCCGGCGGCCCAGGTCCCGAGCGAGGCCCCCGCGCTTAACTTCAGCCACCGGCTTGGCAAAACCGCCTTCATCGGCGATACTGGT
>SKPT01000087.1 GCA_007119405.1 Phycisphaeraceae bacterium | reverse complement strand
CTCCAACACGCCGGCACTGGTCAACGGGTTGTCGATGACCATGGTCTGGCCTGCCCCGAGTGTCAGCGTGACGCTCGGCTCCAGCGTCACGTTGCTGAAGCCGATGCTCCCGCCCGCCGCGACGCTCAGCCGACCCGGCTGGTCAAAGCCCAGGACCCCGTTGACGAACGAGCCGCGCGTCTGCGCCGTGTCGTCGACCAGTAGCGAGCCGGTCTGTTCGTTGAGCGTCAACGTGCCCCCGCCCAGATCCGCGGTGCCGATGAGCAGCGCCGTGCCCCCGATGCGCTCCCAGTTGACCAGCGCCTCGCCGGGAAACTCCCCACCGAGGATCACGTGGGCGTCGGTCGTGCGGATCGTGCCCGTGTTCGCCCAGCCCGCCCACAGGTGCAACGTCGAGCCGGGCCCGACCTTGATCACCCCCTCGTTGTGAAACTCGCGCCAGAACACGCCCGGCTGGCCCCCGATGGAGATCGGCCCGCCGCGGATGGAGAGCTCGCGCCCCGGCTGATCGAAACTGATCCGCCCTCGGTTGACCAGCCAATCGCGCCGCAGATCGATTACAAGCATCCCGTGATCGGCGCGCACGTGGATGTCTGCCCCGAGCACGGTCGGGCCGTAGACGTCCATGAGGTTGTACGCCACGCTGCCGGGGCCATCGTCCGGCTCGGGGTAGAAGTGGATCTCGCCCCGGCCGCCGATCTCGCCGCCGTCGAGCCTCAGGACATTCCATGGCGTGTCGCGCTCGCGCTCGCCGACGCCCAGCAGCAGCGCCACATCGTCCAGATGGATGTCGCCGGCGAGCGTCACCCGCGAATCGATGCCCGCGTACATCGGCAGCGCCAACTCCACGCCGTCGAAGCGCGCCTCGCTTTCGGGCTCGCTGGACAGCCGCGCTTCGTCCGAGGACTCGATCCGCCCGCCCCGGATCGTGCCGGTAGGCAACCGGCCGGTAAACCGGACCGATCCGAGCATGTCATCCAGCACGACGGTGTGCCCGCGATTGTCCCACACCCCTTCCAGCAGCAGCGTTCCGCCGGTGCGAACGATCTGGCCCAGGCCGTCCGTGGTGAAGGCGCCGGCGAGCATGAGCGTACCGCCATGGTGTTCGATCACGCCCTCGTTTTGCCAGTTGCCCTGCAACCGCAGCAGGCTGTCGTTGTCCACGCGCATCAGTCCACGATTGGTGAACTGTTGCTGGGCGTCGACGAGCCCGTAGCCGGCGTACAACTCGCTGCCGGGCGTCGTCGCGAGCACGGTGCCTTCGTTGATCACGTGACCGCTGTTGGACGAGCTGCGCGGCGAGAGCCTGCCGCCGAGCGAGCCGCTGCCCTCGCCGGTGCGCACCGTGATGTCCGGCCCAATGATGAGCGTCTGGGCGGTGTGGTGCCGCCGCGGCCGCAGCGCCGTCGACGTGGTGCTCCCATCGAGCACAATCGTCCCGGAGCCGGTGATCCGCGCCTCGTCCACGCTCGACAACAACTCTGCCGCACCACTGAGGTGGGGCTCGGACAGCGTCAGCTCCGCACCGCTCGTCAGATGCAGATCGCTGTTGAGACGCAGCTCCATTTCCGGACGCACAAGCACATCTGCGTCGACCACCACGTCCTCGAAGAACGCATTGCGCACGCTGATCCCCGGCCCCGGGGGAAGCTCGTGCGCGCCGATGATCCATCGCGCCCCCTCCACCGACCGGATCGTCCCCCCGCGGATGCGGGCCTGGCCGTGCAGCATCCACGAACCCGTGCTCGCGTCCAGTTGCGACACGGCGTTCTCATTGTCCAGCTCACCGGTCAACACCACGTCCGCCTGGGCGAAGTCGAACGCCCCAAGGTCCGCGAAGCGGTGCTCGCCCGGCAGATGCACCATTCCGCCGCTGGCGTACATCGCGCCTTCGTTGCGGAACGAGCCGCTCAGCAACAGCAGCCCGTCGTCCTGAAGCAGAATCTGCCCATGGTTGACCACCGTGCCGAGGGACATCGACCCCGCGTCGCGCACTTGCAGCGTGCCGAAGTTGCGCGAAATCAGGCCCAGAGCGATTTCCCCGAGCCCCTCGGCGAGCATCAGCCCGTGATTGTCCGCACCGTTAATCACCGCTGTCCGCGACGAGAGCCCCGACCGCACCGTCAGGCCTGCCAACAGCTCGACCGTTGAACTGGAGCCCGACGTAATGCGCCCGTCGTTGAGGATGATCTGCCCGGCGCCGCCGATCGTCTGGTCGCCGTGCGCGGCGAGCAGCGCATCGTCGAACTCGATCTCTCCGTCGACAGTCACCGGCCCGTCGAAGTTGATGCGGCGCTCCGCGAGCAAACGCGCGTCGCCGCCGACGTGCAACCCCGCCACGAACACCCCGCTGTTCCAACTCGTCCAGACCGTCACCGTGTAGGGCTCATCGCTGGGCTGATCGATGTAGACGAAGTATCGATCACCCGCTTCGGGATTATCCGCGTCCGGGTAGTGCGGATCCGTGGACCAGAAGTGCGTATCAAACACCCAGTGCCCGTCCACCGGCTCCAGCCAGTGCGCCGGCGTCGGCTCGGCCGCGGCGCCGCCGCCCGCCATCGCCATCGCGGCCACAAGCAGCATGACACTGCTACAACACACCTGCATTGCGTTTCCAGACATGATGGCCCCCGCTTACGCCACCGCCCAGATCCGAACCAACCCCGTGCTGGCCCCTCAATTTCACCATACAAAGTCTCGGCGGCGATCACAAGGCCCTTACGCGGAATTCCAGGGCGATCGCAAGACCGTCTCGCCCCCTCACCCCGCCCCTATCACGTCATACCACAGCCCGCCGTCCATCCCCAGCGGCAGGCCCAGCACCATCCAGGCCAGCAGCAGCGCCCACGCGATCGCGAACGTTACCGTGTAGGCACCATGGTCGCGATCAGCGTCCCCACGCCCCCGCGGGGCACGTACCGCCGCACGAACACCAGGATGATCACGAGGTAGGGGTTCAGCGGCGTGATGATGTTGCTCACCGAGTCGCCGATGCGACACAAACTACATCTTCAATCACACAACGGCGTTTTTTTCATGAGAATCTCGTCGTACGGCTGTCTTCAGTGGCTGACATGCCTGTCGCTGCAAATGCGTTTGCGCCGTCAATCATGCCGGACATGATGTCCGGCGTGTGCGTCAACTCGGTCGCTCGAGCATCATTTTCCCCGACATGGCTGGCAAGCCTACCAAAGCGGCGGCTGGCACACCCCAACACCGCTGCCGCCGGCGCTGTTGCCGAGGCATAGGCCTGCTTCCCGTAACACGGGCGCCATTCACCTACAGCCCGTCAACCGACCGTCAATCGCCATCCTCCCGCAGGGCAGCTATCCACCATCTCACGAATTGGCCAGACGCCGGCGTACCTCTTGGGCGGACGCCTCGGACGTCGACTTGGAGCGCCGCCGATCGCCATTGGCATTTATTCAGGTCCGAGGGGCCGCCGAGCAGCCGCGGGCAGACATCCTCGTCGCCGAAGCTCGCCTCCTTCATCGGGCGTAGATCTTCGCCAACGTCGATCAGGCAGATGTACTGGGTCATGACAAGCTTCGCCACGTCAACGCCAACGGCACTGACGCTGCCGTTGGTGGGCGAAGCTCTTGTTACGCCGGAGACTGATCTGCATTTGCTGCGACATCGGGGGCGACTGCACCGTTGCCGGCTTTCTTGCGGTAAAGTTAACGTGGATCGGCAAGCCCCAGAGGCCCATCGCCACGTCAACGACATCGCCACGTCCGTCCGGGGCACGACGCGAACAAGGAAGGCGGTGCCTATCGTGAGCAGCCCTTGGCCCTGCCGCACAGGCGACGGGTAGGCTACACGTTCGACGCGGGTAGCCTGTCCGCACGGGGCCGAAAACGCGGGTAGGCCGGCGCAACAGTTGCACAGGACGTGATTCGCTACTACCCTGTCGTTTATCGGGTTACGGTGCAATCGGGCGGGCACTGGAAGTGCCTGGGGGGCGTGAGGTCGCTGGTTCGAATCCAGTCACCCCGATTCACGTAAGCCTTGTCGACCAGTCGTTGCGAGGGCGTGGCGGGTGCCAAGGGCGTCCCCGGCCCCCCGGGGGGAGGGGGGCGGATGGCGCGGTCTCTCCCGCAGCCAATCGGGTCAGAACCCCCACACCAGCGGCGCGATGGCGACCGTCACGAGAAGCCCGGCGACGTTCAGCGGCACGCCCACGCGCACGTAGTCCGTGTAGCGGTATCCCCCCGGGCCGTAGACCATGAGGTTGGTCTGGTAGCCGATGGGTGTGGAGAAGGCGGCGCTGGCGGCGATCATGATCGCGATGGCGAAGGGCATGAAGTTCGCCTCAATCGCGCCCGCCGCCGCGTACGCGATGGGGAAGACCAGCACGGCCGCCGCGTTGTTGGTGATCAGCTCCGTGAAGATCGAGGTCATGACGTACACGGCGATGAGCACCAGCAGCGGGTGGTCGCCGACGAAGTTGATGAACGTCGCCGCCGTGCCCGTCGCCGCGCCGCTGGCGCGCAGGGCCTCGGCGATGCCCAGCGCCGAGCCGATGACCAGCAGCACCGGCCAGTCGATCGCCCGCCTGGCCTCGGCGCCGGTGCAGCAGCGGGTGACGATCATCAGCACCGCCGCCGCCAGCGCCGCCTGGAGCATCGTCAGCACGCCGATGGTCACCAGCGCCACCATCGTCGCGAGGATGGCGATCGCCAGCCATGCCCGCTCGAAGCGCGGCGGGGCGGAGTTTTCCAGCCGCGAGACGAGGTAGAAGTCGCGGCTGTTGCGCTGCTGATCGGCGAAGCTGCGATAGGTTTCCAGCAGCAGCGTGTCGCCGGCCTGGAGGACGATGTCGCCGATCTTCTGCTTCAGCCGCTCGCCATGCCGCGCCACCGCGATGACGGCCGCGTTGTAGTTGGAGCGGAAGCGCCCCTCGCGGATGCTTTTGCCCACGATCGGGCACGACGGCGAGACGACGGCTTCGATCAGGCAGCGCTGCGTCGCCGGGGCGTCGAGCTTGAAGACCTGGTTGGTCGCCGGCTCCAGCCCGCGCATCTTGCGCAGGTCCACGACCGACTCGACGATCCCCGCGAACACCAGCCGGTCGCCCTCGTGCAGGATCGCTTCGGGCCCCACGGCCGGGAGGATTTCGCCGTCGCGCTCGATCTCGACCAGGTAGAGCCCGGGCAGGTGGCGCAGGCCCGCGGCCTCGACGCTCTGGCCCGCCAGCGCGCTGCCCGGGGGCACCATCATCTCCACCGTGTATTGCCGCGGGTCGGCGTCCAGGCCGAACACCCCGGCGCGCTCCGGCAGCAGTCGTCGGCCGACGAGCACGACGTAGGCGATGCCGAGCACGGCCAGCGGCACGCCGACCCAGGCGATCTCGAACATGGTGATGCCACGCGTTTCGGGCTCGGCCAGCAGCAGGCCGTTGACCACCAGGTTTGTCGACGTGCCGATGAGCGTGCACGTGCCGCCGAGGATCGCGGCGTAGGAGAGCGGGATGAAGAGCTTGGAGGGGTTGATGCCCGTCTTCTTGCACCAGTCGCTGACCACGGGCATGAGCATGGCCACGACGGGCGTGTTGTTCAGAAACGCGCTCAGCCCGGCCGCGGGGATCATCAGCCGCGCCTGCGCCGAAGCCACCGATCGCGGCAGGCCGAGCATGGGCTGGACGATCATGGTCATCGCCCCGGTCTGCGTCAGCCCGGCCACGACGATGAACAGCGCCGCGACGGTGACGAGGCCCTCGTTGCCGAAGCCCGCCACCGCGTCCGCGGGCGCCACCACACCCAGCACCGTCAGCAGCGCCAGCGCCCCGAGCAGGATCAGATCAGGCCCGGCGACGCGCCGGATCAGCGCGACGACGATCAACACGATGGTGGCGAGCGTGATCCAGGCGTTCAGTGGCATGTCCGCATCCCGTCGGCGCGCTACAATTGCCTTCGTGCGCGGGCCACAGTGTATGGCCCCCGCGGCCACGGCGCCGCGGCGCACGGACGCACCGGGCCAGGCAAGGCACCCCCATGCACACGACACAACACACGTTG
>SKPT01000648.1 GCA_007119405.1 Phycisphaeraceae bacterium | reverse complement strand
TGGCGGCGCCGGCGAGCGCCGAGCCGCCGGCCGAGGCGGCGCGACGCGAGCACGCCGGCCGCGTGTGGACGATCGCCCGGCAGCAGCTCTCGGCCGAGCAGTACGCCATGCTCTGGCTGGCGTACGTCGAGCAGTTGCCCGCGACCCAGATCGCACGGGCGATGGGCAAGACGCCGGTGGCGGTGAAGGTGGCGCTGCACCGGGCCCGGCAGCGCCTGGCCGAGCACTTGATCGAAGGACAGGAGCCTTGAGATGAGATGTCGCGCCTATCGGCTGATCGCCCCGCGCGGGTTGTGGCGCCGCCACTTGCGCCGCTGTGAGGCTTGCCGGCGCTACGAGGCGGCACTGCGGCAGGTCGAGGCCGAGCTGACGCGGCCGCCGGCGGCGGGCGAGGCGCGGCCGGAGCTTGTCGAGCGGGTGATGCAGCGACTGGGCCAGGGCGAGACGGCGGCGCCGGTGGCGGGGCGTCGGTGGCCGCGGTACGCGCTGGCGGCCGCGGTGGCGCTGATGGTGATGGTGGGTGTGGGAGCGTGGCTTGGCCGCGGGGCGCCCGAGCCGGGGCCGGCGCCGGGCGAGATGGCGCTGTGGCTGGCGGAGCTTGAGGCGTACACGGCGCCGGCGGAGCGTCGGCTGGACGATCCGCTGCTGCGCCTGCGCCGCGACGCGGAGGAGCTGATCGAGCCGATCCAGCGCTATTGGCCGGCGCTCGATCAGCCGCCGGGATGACGGCGGCGGTGCGTCACGCTTCACCCATGACGGTGACGACGATGGTGCGTGAGCGTGGCTTGATGTCGCATTCAAGGTGGAAGATCTGCTGCCAGGTGCCCAGGACGAGGCGGCCGTCGGCCACGGGCACGGTCAGCGACGGGCCGAGCGTGGTGGCCTGGAGGTGGGAGTGGGCGTTGCCGTCGTGCCAGGTTTGCTCATGGCCGTAGCTGCGTGAGGCCGGCATGAGCTGGTCGAGGATGGCGGGCAGGTCGCTCTTGAGGCCGGGTTCGAACTCGATGCACCCGACGGCGCCGGTGGAGCCGACGTTGAAGACGTGCGCCAGGCCGGTGGCGATGCCGCTGCGCTGGACGATCTGGTCGACGTCGTCGGTCAGGTCCTGCATGTCGCGATGGCCGGCCGTCTGGAGGGTGATCTTCTGCTGGTGGGTCATGGGTGCATGGTAGTGGCGGGCCGCCGTGGGAGCGGAGCGGGCGGTGGTGGCCGGGCTGGTGCTGGTGTTGCTGGCCGGGCGGGCGAGCCGGGGCGGGGCCATTCGCCCCGCTCTCGAAGCCGTCGCCGCGGCCCCCGGTGACTGGCGGGCCGCCGGGGCGTAAAATGGTGGTGGCAAGCTGGATTCGCTCGTTCCCGGCAGCACAAGGAGACGCCCGACTTTGGAGCTGACGATCCGCCTCCCGCACGGTGAGCAGCGCATGGCTGTGACCGGCACCGCGGAGCGAAACCTCAAGATCATCCGTGAGACGCTGGGCGTGAGCCTCAGCGCCCGCAATGGGTCGCTGCGCGTCAGCGGCGACAGCACCGCGGTCGGGCGCGCCGCCCACGTGATCGAGCAGCTCGGCGAGGCGGCACGCTCGGCCAGGCCGATGACCCGGCAGCAGCTTCTCGAGGCCATCGCCGAGCTGGATCAGCGCCCCTCCGGCGGGCCGGCCGCCGCGGCCGCGGGCCGGAAGCCGCCGCTGGGCGAGCCGCTTGACGTGTTCCTGCCCGGGCGGCGCGTCAAGCCGATGACCGACGGCCAGCGGGTGTATCTGACGGCCATCGCCGGTCACGACCTGACCTTCTGCGTCGGGCCCGCGGGCACGGGCAAGACCTACCTGGCGGTGGCGGTGGCGGCGGCGATGCTCAAGCGCGGCGACGTGCGCAAGCTCGTGCTGGTGCGCCCCGCGGTCGAGGCGGGCGAGAAGCTCGGGTTCCTGCCCGGGACGATGCAGGAGAAGGTCAACCCCTACCTGCGCCCGCTGCTCGATGCCCTGCACGACATGATGGACTTCGACCAAATCCAGCGCTACATGGACGCGGACCTGATCGAGATCGTGCCGCTGGCGTTCATGCGCGGGCGGACGCTCAACGACGCGCTGATCATCCTGGACGAGGCGCAGAACACGACGCGCAGCCAGATGCTGATGTTCCTGACGCGGCTGGGCCATGGCAGCAAGATGATCGTCACGGGGGATACCTCGCAGATCGACCTGCCCGACCCGCGCGACTCGGGACTGGTCGACGCGATCCACCGCCTGCGTCACACCGCCGGCGTCGCCCGGTGCACGCTCGCCGGGGCCGACATCGTCCGGCACAACCTGGTCCAGCGGATCGTGGACGCCTACGGCCCGGCCGAGAAGCGGCCGGAGGCCCCGGAGCAGTCCGGGCCGTAGAATGCCGATGGTGACCCGGGCGGCCGTTGTCGGCGACCCTTTTTGGCAATCGACGAGGCATTGTCCGACCTCGAACACCCAGAAGAACCGCGAAGGAGCGAAGCGGTGCGAAGTGGCGAAGGGCTGGGTCCGAAACGGGGTGGCACACAGCGTGCCGAAGGCTGCTGTGTGCCCAGCGCCATTGACGTCCGCACACAGCACCCTGTCGGGATGCTGTGTGCCACCCGATTCCGGGATTCGCCCCTCAACGACGCGATGCTTGGTGAGAAATCCTCCAGTGGCATCCGCACGGCAACGCTTTCGGACAGCGCCTGAACGAACTGATTTTCCTTCGCGTCCTTCGCCTGCTTCGCCCCTTCGCGGTAAATCAGAGCCCTTAAACAGAAGCTCAGCCTCATGCCCGCACCGCGTCCATCTCGAACCGCCCGCCGCCGCGAGGTGCGGCGTTACCTGCCCCGGCCGGGGCGGCGGGTCGGGCCGCTGGCGCAGCCGGACTTCGTCATGGCCGGTCTGTGGGCGCTGGGTTTGGCGATCGTCGCGACGCTGATCGCTTGGCCGGAGAACGTGCGGCTGCGTTACGAGCCGGGGCGGGTGGTCGATGAGCCGATCGTGGCGCGGGTGGACTTCCAGGCGATCGATCGCGAGCGGACGGAGCAGCGTCGGACGGACGCGATGAACCGCCAGCCGCGGGTCTACGTGGCCAACGAGCGCTTCTACCAGGAGCTGCGCCAGGTGCTGGACGAGGAGCTGCTGGCGCTGGCGGGCTACGAGAGCGTCGAGGAGCTGCCGCGCGACTACCGCGAGCGGTACGCCATCGAGGCCGAAACCCTCGAGGTGCTGCACGCCTTCGCCGCCGGCGAGATGGAGCGGAGCTGGGACGCCCGGGTGCGGGCGTTTCGGCGCTCGCTGTTCGACCTGGCGCTGCTCGAGCCGGAGCAGTACGAGCTCGAGCGTGAGGACGAGATCGGCGTGGGCGGGGTGGTGATCGTGCACCCGGATCCGGTGCGCGACGAGCCGGCGGAGCGCGACCTGTACCCGCGTGACATGTACCGCATGGACGACACGGAGGCGCTGAGCGAGACGATCGCGCGCAAGGCGGTGCACTTTCCCGCGGAGTTGCGGCCGGCGGTGACGCGGCTGGTGATGGAGCGGCTCCAGCCGACCTACGTCTTCGACACCGTCGCCGAGCAGCTCACCGAGCAGCGCCAGCGGGCCCGCTACGAGCGTGAGCCGGCGGTGATCGACGAGATCGAGCAGGGCCAGGTGCTGGTGTCGGCGGGGACGCGGCTGGAGGAAGCCGACATCGAGCTGCTGGAGGCGGAGCGCGTGGCCTACGAGCAGGCGATGGGCCGGCTGGAGCGCCTGGCCAGGCCCGGGGCGATGTTCGGCCTCATGCTGCTGTTCTCGGCCGGGCTGTTCAGCTATGTCATCACCTTCCGCCCGCGCGTGGTGCGCAACCCGATGCGGGCGCTGGCCATCACGCTGCTGCTGCTGGCGTGCCAGGCCCTGGCGGTGTGGATCACGATGCTCCACCCTCAGTTCCCCTACGCCACGGCCATCGCGCCGACGCTGCTGGCGGCGATCGTGCTGACGATCGCCTACGACCGGCTGCTGGCGCTGGTCGTCGGGGCGCTGCACGCCGGGCTCGTGGTCGTGAGCCTGGACCTGAGCGTGGGCGTGGCGGTGGTCATGCTCGCGGGCGTGGCCACGGCCGTGGCGCTGCTCGAGCCGGTGCGCACGCGCTCGACCATCGTCCTCGTGGGCCTGGCCGCGGGTGGGATGATGGCCCTGGCGACGCTGCTGACGGGCGTGCTTGGCCGGCCGCTGCACCTGGCCGACGAGCCCTGGCGGCTGCTGACCGACATGTTCCACGCCGCCACCGTCGGGCTGTTCACCGGCCTGCTGGTCCAGGGTCTGCTGCCGGGCATCGAGAAGGTGTTCAAGGTGACCACGGCCATGACGCTGCGCGAGCTCAACGACGCCAGCCACCCGTTGCTGCAACGCCTGGCCCAGGAGGCGCCGGGCACGTTCCAGCATTCGCTGCGCATGGCCGACATGGCCGAGGCCGCCGCCGAGGCCATCGGCGCCAACGCCCTGCTCTGCCGCGTCGGGGCGATGTACCACGACATCGGCAAGCTGCACAAGCCCGAGTACTTCATCGAGAACCAGACCGGCGGGCCCAGCCGCCACGCCAAGCTCTCGCCGGCGATGAGCCTTCTGATCATCGTCGGGCACGTCAAGGACGGCATCGAGATGGCGCGGGAGTATCGCCTGCCGGCGACGGTCATCCACTTCATCGAGTCCCACCACGGCACCACGCTCGTCGAGTACTTCTACCACGCGGCGCGCAAGCAGAAGGCCGACGAGGACGAGCCGGCCCCCAGCGAGTTCGAGTTCCGCTACCCCGGCCCCAAGCCGCAGACCCGCGAGGCGGCGATCATGCTCTTGTGCGACAGCGTCGAGGCCGCCGCCCGCTCGCTCGCCGAGCCGACGCCCATCCGCCTGGAGCAGATCGTTCAGCGGATGATGAACAAGCGGCTGATGGACGGGCAGTTCAACGAGTGCCAGATCACCTTGCAGGAGCTGCACCGCGTCGAGGAGGCGATCACCAAGACGCTGCGGGCGATCTACCACGGGCGCGTCAAGTACCCCGGCGACGAGCAGCGCCCCGCCACCGCCGAGCCGCCCCGACCGGCGCCGGCCGATCAGCCGCGCAGCGCGGCGAGCTGAGCCCGCGAGGGATCTGCGCACCAAGGCATGTGGTGGCCGAGGGCCACTGACGAGCGGAGTCCGCGGAGCTTGTCAGTGTGGGTCGGCGTCAAGCACCGACAAGGCCGCGGACGGCCTTGTCAGTGGCACCCGCAACGTTGTGGCCTCGGCACCCGGGCGGGTCAGTCCGTCTACGCCCCCTCCAACAGCTTCGTCGCCTTGGTCGCGTCGGCGGCGGAGTCGAAGGCGAGGTAGACCACGCTCTGGTCGCCGATCGCCGCGGCCGAGAGCCCGCGCAGGTTGATGCCGGCGTCGGCGATGAGCCAGGTGAGCTGGGCCCCCAGCCCCGGGCGATCCCCGCCGCTGACGCGCACGGAATGCAGGCTCGTCGTGGGCGCGAAGCCCTCGCTCCTGGCGGCCTTCTCTACCTCGTCACCTTCGATGGGCGTGACGAAGACGACCCCCTTGCCCGGGTTGGCCGCGTCGCGGCGCGAGATGATGAACTCGAGGTTTGCCCCGGCGGCAGACAGGGCGTCGAGCTTCTCGGCCAGGCCGCCGGGCCTGTCATCGATCGTCGCCGCCCAGACCGGCACACGCGCACATGTCATGCCCATCGATTCATGCTCCCAGGGGGTTGCGGAAAAGCGCGGTACGCCCCATCAAGGTAACGCACGCAACGCCGCGGGGCCAGAGGTGGCAGCCGAATGCTTGCCGCGGCCCCACCGTCGACGCCGACCGCAGCGAAGGGGGGGATTTCCGACACGTGCGCACCACCTGGCACACGACTGAGAATTCCCGCCCTTCGCTGCGCTCAGGACGGGCGTTAGCCGTGCCACTCAAGCCGTGCTCCCAACCCCCCGACGGCCGCCCCCCACTACCATGCCCGCATGTCGGCTGCGTCGGCGCGTCATGTTGCGCAAGAGGATCGGCTGCTGGCCGAGGCGGTGCGCCTCG
>SKPT01000539.1 GCA_007119405.1 Phycisphaeraceae bacterium | reverse complement strand
GCCGACGCCCGCGGCTTCGCCAACCGCCACGTCATGCGCCAGCCGCCTCGCCCCGTCGCGCCTGAGCCGGCCGCTACAATCCCGGCCATGACGCAGATCCACACGGCCACGCTGCCCACCGGCCTGACGCTGCTCGGCGAGCAGATCCCCGCCGCCCAGAGCCTGTCCATGTCGCTGCTGAGCCCCGCCGGCCTGGCCCAGCAGCCCGACGACCAGCAGGGCGTGGCCACGCTGCTCGAGGAGATGATCTGCCGCGGCGCCGGCGGCCTCTCCGCCCGCGAGCACTCCGAGGCGCTGGACCGCCTCGGCGTCCGCCGCTCCACCAGCGTCGAGACGCGCCACATGCGCCTGTCCGCCACGATGATCGGCGAGAAGCTCCCCGACGCCCTGCCGCTGCTCATCGACATGATCCGCCGGCCCAACCTCGACGCCGACGCGCTGGAGCCGGCCCGCCTGCTCTCGCTCCAGTCGCTCGACGCCCTGGACGATGAGCCGCAGCAGCGCGTCATGCTCGAGCTCAAGCGCCGCCACTTCCCCGCCCCGTTCGACCGCTCGCCCTTCGGCCAGCGCGACGCGCTGACGCGCCTGAGCCTCCACGACGTCCGCGCCTTCTGGAAGCGCACCGCCGTGCCGGGCGAGTCGGTGTTGGCCTTCGCGGGGCACTTTGACTGGGACGAGCTCAAGGCTCGTGTCAGCGAGCTGGTCGGCGACTGGACCGGCCCCGGCGAGGAGCCGGCCGTCAGCGAGACGCCGCCGCGCGGCTACGAGCACCTGACCCAGGACACCGCCCAGGTCCACATCGCGCTCGCGTACGACGCGCCGCCGGAGCCCGACCCCCAGGCCCCGCTTCAGCGCGCCGCCACCGCCGTGCTCAGCGGCGGGATGTCCGGCCGGCTCTTCACCGAGGTGCGCGAGAAGCGCGGCCTGTGCTACGCCGTCGGCGCCTCCTACGCCGGCCAGCGCGACCGCGGGGCCGTCTTCTGTTACGCCGGCACCACCGCCCCACGCGCCCAGGAGACGCTCGACGTCGTCAGCCACGAGCTGCACCGGCTCAGCGAAGGCGTCGAGCCGGGCGAGTTCGACCGCGCCATCGTGGGCATGAAGTCCCGCCTCGTCATGCAGGGCGAGTCCACCGCCGCCCGCGCCCGCGCCATCGCCCAGGACCAGGTCACCCTCGGCCATCCGCGCAGCCTCGACGAGCGGCGCGGCGAGGTCGACGCCATCACGCTCGAGACGCTCAACGCCTACGTCCGCGACAACCCCCCCGGCCGCATGACGATCGTCACGCTCGGGCCGACGGCCTTGAGCGTCGAGGCCCAGGCGGCGTCGTGAAATCATTGACGCAAGCTGACCGGTTCCGCCCCCCCTCCCCCCGGGAGGGGCACGGGGAGGGTGCGTCCGCAGGCCATGCGGGTCCGCCGCGGCGCGCCGCCGGTGGTGTGCGCGCTGGCCGACGCATGGCCTGCGGTGACGCCCTCCCCCAGCCCCTCCCGTAGGGAAGGGGGCCGAACCCCGCCATCTCCGCCGCCGACGATGATGCCACGCATCCACGCGTGTTGCCTCCACGCCACATCCGGCGCCACCGGCCTTGCCCACAGGCTCTCCACAGCCCGGATCCGCCGGCGCAACACCCGTCAAATGCTGGCTTTGCGATCTCGCCCGACAATTTCCCGCGCCGAGCCTCGCCGTGGCAGGTCCATTGTGGGTACGAACGGTGCACGGACGCAGCCGACAACGTCGCCCGGATATTTCAGAGAGACACGGGACGCCTCAGGACGCCGCCCGGATTCGAGAGAGCACGACGGAGATGGCCGCGATGAACGAGAAGCAGTTCCAGCACAAGCTCGCGGAGTTGATGCGTGAGATTTCCACCCTGCCCAAGGCCGAGCGCGACAAGCTCACCGCCCTGGCGAGCAAGACGCAGCAGCGCCACGAGCGGCTGAAGAAGAGCATGGGCAACTTGCAGGAGAGCCTGGACTACCTGCGCCTGTCGATCAAGTACCTGGTCTTCGACCTCGAGGCCACGCGTCGCGAGAACGCCTACCTGCGTCGCGTCATCGAGGAGGCCGACGAAGCCGAGGCCGACGCCGACGACGAGGTGTGAGGCGTCCGCGGCTCTGAGAGCGTCGTCAGTCCAATCGTCGCGGGTGCCACTGACAAGGCCGTCCTCGGCCTTGTCAGTGCCTGTTGGCGTGACGGGTCCGTGACGCCGATTCGCACTGACAAGCTCCGCGGACTCCGCTTGTCAGCGGCACCCCACCCCGCTACGAATGGGCTGAAGGTGCTCTCGTCGTGGGCCATCGCAGCCGCACGATCCCCGAGGTCATCAATCGATAATCGATCGGCACCGGGCCATCGGCCACCCGCCTCACGCCGGGATCTGATGCGCGATCGGCGCCTTGCCGGTGATCTCAAGCATGCGGTTCAGCGCCAGCAGCGAGTAGTGCTGCACCGACTCGGCCACCGCCACCTGGTTGATTACCTCGCCCTGGGCGAGGTGATCCAGCGTGTAGAGCAGGTGCGGCAGGTCGATGCGGTACATCGTCGTGCACAGGCACTGGCAGTCGCTGAGGATGCGGGCGGTGACGCCGCGTCCGGCGGCTTCGTTGCACAGGCGGTTGACCAGGTGCACCTCGGTGCCGATCGCCCAGCGCGAGCCGGGCTCAGCCTCGCCAAGCGCCTGGATGATCGCCTCGGTCGAGCCGGTGCGGTCGGCCTTGAGCACGACCTCGTGATCGCATTCGGGGTGAACCATGACGGTGACGTCCGGCCAGGCGGCGCGCACCTGGTCCACGTGCTCGGGCCGGAAGAGCTTGTGCACCGAGCAGTGGCCCTTCCACAGAATGAACGTCGCGTCGTCGAACGCGGCCGGGTCGATCCCGCCCAGCGGCTCGGGGCTTTTCGGATCCCACACCGCCATGTCGCGCGTCACGTCGTAGCCCAGCGCCGCGGCCGTGTTGCGCCCCAGGTGCTGGTCGGGCGTGAAGAGGATCTTGACGCGCTGGCCGTCGCGCAGCGGCTCGGCGCCGCCGGCGAGCGCCCAGCGGATGACCTTGTCGGCGTTGGAGCTGGTGCACACCGCCCCGCCGTGCTCGCCGACGAACGCCTTGATCGCCGCCGAGGAGTTCATGTAGGTGATGGGCACGACGCGGACGTCGTCGCCGGCGTCTTCGATGGCCTCGTGCATCTGCTGCCAGGCGTCGACGGTGTCGTCGTGGTCGGCCATGTCGGCCATCGAGCAGCCGGCCGAGAGATCCGGGAGCATGACGGCCACGTCGTCGGGGGTGAGGATGTCGGCGGACTCGGCCATGAAGTGCACGCCGCAGAAGACGACGTACCTGGCGCCGCTCTGCTGGACCTTCTCCGCGGCGAGCTGGCTGAGCTTGAAGCTGTCGCCGGTGAAGTCGGCGAAGCGGATGACCTCGTCCTGCTGGTAGTGGTGGCCGAGGATGACCAGATCGCTGCCGAGCTCGGCCTTGCGCGCGGCGATGGCGTCGGCGAGCGCGTCGCGTGACATGGAGGTATAGCGCTTTGGTAGCGGTGGCTGCCAGAGCATGGGCCCGCTGCTCCCTTCTGTGGCCCCCGGGGGCTGGTGGTGTGGAAACGGGTGATTATAGAGGAAGCAGGGGGGTGGGGGCAATAATTAAGGACGAGGGGGTCCGGAAATCCCGCCCTTCGCTCGCGGACTCGCTCAGGACGGGCGTTAGCTGTTAGCCGTTAGCTGTTAGATGTTTCGCGTCGGGCGCCTATGGCTCATCCAGCGGCTAGCAGCTAACAGCTAATAGCTAACAGCTAACAGCTAGCCCCCCTCACCCCGTCCCGCTGAGCCGCCTGACCGTCTGATCGAACCCGCGCACCATCCCCAGGAGCATGGCGTAGACGATCGCGCTGTAGCCGCCGGCGGCGACGAGGGCGGCGATCGCCAGGGACACCCGCCCGAAGCCGGGGCTGATGGCGAAGTTGGCGACGTATTGCCAGGGGTTGACCAGCATCACGACGTTGGTGGCGGGGCTGAAGGCGTTGAGCACGGGGCCGATCAGCGGCACCTGCTGCGCGGCGCTGAGGCCGCACACCCCCAGCAGCAGGGCGAGCACGCCCATGGCGGCGACGGTGGGGACGACGGCCCCGAGCACGCCGCGGGCCTTGAGCGACCAGCTCATGCCCGCCATCACGCACAGGCCGACGAACGGCACGAGCATGATCAGCAGCAGGACCGGCGCCTCGGGCAGAAGGATGGGGGCACGCCCGGAGATGTGCGCCCCGCCGCTGGCGATGCCCGTGTGCAGAAAGCTCGCCTGCTCGGCGCCCGCCCAGCCGGCGACAAGGGCGTAGCCGGCCACCATCGCCAGGGTCAGCACGGGCACGGCGATGAGCAGCGACAGAAACGAGACGAGCCCGCGCAGCTTGCCCCAGATGTACTGCTTGGGCGTGATGGGGGTGGTCAGGACCAGGTCCAGCGTGCCGTCCTCGCGCTCGCGCGAGACGGCCCCGGCGGACATGTAGATGGCCACCAGGCTGACGACGCCGATCTCCATCAGCAGGAGGATGAGCAGCCCGGCGTGGAGGATCTCGTGGGGCTGGAGCGTCTGCCCGGCGGCGCCGGCAGGGACGGTGGGCAGGCCGCCCGTGTGATAGAGCATGAGCAGGATGGCGGCGACGGCGAGCGCCGCGCCCGCCAGGCCGTAGCGCGTCAGGATGGAGCTGAGCAGTCGGCCGCGGGTGTTGGCCTCGCGCCAGGCGACGGGGTTGTTGCCGACGTCGCGCGGCGCCTTTCGCCGCTCGCCGCCGGCCTCGGCGACGGACAGGCCCACCAGCCGGCGCAGCCGCACGGCGAGCGAGCGGGTGGCGTCGACGTTGCCCACCTGCCTCAGCGCCACCGCCGACGCGGTCGTGAGCACCAGCGTGATGCCGGCGCTGAGCAGGGCGAAGCTCGCCAGAGGCCGGCCGAGGTAGAAGCTCGCCAGCGCGCCGGTGTCCGCCAGGTGCTCGGGCCCCGGCGGGCGGTAGGTCGCCGGGCTCAGCGACGCCTCGAGCACCAACAGCGGGTGCAGCGGCGTCAGCCAGGTCGTCGCGTCGGGGATCGCCGTGACCCGCCGCAGCAGCCCCACGTCCAGGGCGTAGGCGCCGATCAGGAACGCCGCCACCGCCACGACGAACGTGAACACCGCCTTGCGCCCGCCGACGCGGAACACCGCCAGCGCCACGGCCACGGCCCCGACGACGACGGCGGTGAGCCCGGCCACGGAAAACGCCACGAACACGGAGCTGATCGGCACCCCGCCGAAGACCAGCAGCACGGCGAACAGGGGCAGGCCCGACAGCAGCAGCGCCAGGACGAAGAACAGCCGCCCCAGCAGCGTGCCCAGGACGATCTGGGCGTTGCTCATCGGCGTCGTCAACAGGATGTCCAGCGTCTGGCCGGCCTGCTCCTGGCGGATCGCCGCGGCCATGAACAGCGGCGCGAGCAGGCACACCAGCACCACCTGGCCGTAGGCGATGAAGGCGAAGATCCACGTCCCGGCCTGGGCGAGGTCGGTCATCGACGCCTGCGGGCCCGTGCCGCCGGTCATCAACCCGGTGAGCACCAGCAGGATCAAGGCGCCGAGGTAGCCCATCCGCACCCACAGGTGGTAGGCCCGCCGGCTGCCGCCCTGGACGATGCGGATCACCATCGGGTTGCCGGGGCCCTGGGTCCAGAGCCAGCGGGTCAACGCATGCATGCGGGGATGATAGCCGAGGGCAAGGGGCAGAGGTTAGGGGGCAGAGGGTAGAGGTTGGGGAGCACGGCGTCTCGGGAAACGTGCCGGACGGGTGCCACTGGCGGCTTGTCCGCCAGTGCCTGGGCGCCGCATCCGACTTGAAGGTATCGATCTTGCGACGATCAACGATGGCTCGGGCGGTGGTGGTGCTTCGTTGCACCTGGGCACTGGCGGGCAAGCCGCCAGTGAATCTATGAAGCAAGCCTCCCGCTGGTACGCTTGGGGGCGTATCGGTCGTATCAGCGGAAACGCCCCAGTCCCAGAAAGGAGGCTTGCCATGGCATTGTACATCGG
>SKPT01000027.1 GCA_007119405.1 Phycisphaeraceae bacterium | reverse complement strand
TGTGCTGGACTTACGGCGCCGGGGAAGGAGGCGTCCATGGTGCTGCCCCACTGGCTGATGGCCCTTCTGATGATGCTGGCGGAGGCGTGGTCGGCGCGCCGCGACGCTCAACTCCGGTTCCTGAAGCTCCAGGTGGAGCTGCTGCGAGCCAAGGTTCCGGGCGGCCGGGTGATCCTGGCCCCGGAGGACCGGGCGCGGCTGCTTCGACTGGGCGAGGCGATGAACCATGAGGTCCATGATTAGAGGCGACGGCATGCGCTTCGAACTCGTCACCACCTCCCCTCCGGGCACCGCTCCCCCGCCAGCCGCGTTTTGTGCTTGAGCCGACAACCGCAACGCGCACAGGTGCAGAACCGGTGAGGCTTCCGCCGACATGGCACCGCATGTTCGCAGGCCCGGCAGATCGCCCGACGGCGCTCGATGGTCGCGGCGTCGGCGAGGCCTGCGCCCGTCGTAGCCGCAACGACGCTTCGCGTCAGCCCGACGGCCCCGCGGGCGATCCGCTTCGCTTTCTCGCGGCAGCAGCCCATCAGATGCCCTCTTCCTCGCACTCGCCGGTATCGCAGTCGGGCTCACCGTGGACGCATTGGCCGGCCTGGGCATCCCTGCAGCAATCATTGTTGTTGACAACGACTGAGCTCGTCGTGTCGTGGTCGGGGCAGATGTCGGTGAACACATCCTCATTCTCAAAGGTGCCGCCGCAGCAGTCACCGGGGCCTGCTCCCCACGAGCCCAACAGAAAAGGCCCCGGTTCATCCTCTTCCCACCGGTCCTCCCATACCACGGTGATCTCCCATTCCCCCGTGTCGCAGTAGTACCTGGCGAAAACATGTTTGATGTACCACAGGTCCGGGAACTCGGGGTCGCATTCGTGAAGGTTCCGAGCCCCCCACTGGACTACCCACGACGACGCATGCTCGAACTCACACACGACATCCGACACGTCGTTGTTTTCACACGGACAGCCGGGACCAGTTCCGGATGTTGTGAGGTTGACGGTTACTGTTGACTGATCGGAGAAGCAGCAGTCATGGCAAGGATGGCAGTCATGATCGCTTGGCTCGTCACAGCAAACGCAGTCCTCGACGCCGCCAGATGGCATTGTCACGAGCTTGCCGCCCAGCGTGACCAGCTTGCCGTCAATGGTGAGCAAACGCTGGCTCACTCCGGGCACTCCTCGGTCTCGACGATGGTTGAGGTGTCGCTGCCTTCGACTTCCAGGACGCGCACCTGCCGCTTGGTCTGCTTGAGCTCACCGCCTTCGAAAGCCACATCGGTGACCACCTCCTGCATGACCGTCTGGCCGGGCACCCACGTCCCGCCCTGGAAGATGAGCACATCGCCTTCGCTCGCACCGGCGGTGTCGACGTCGGCGAGGTCGCCGAGTTTCTGCGGAACGCTGACGCTGTCGGCTTCGTCGCCGAGCGGGACCATTTCGGTGACGTGGCCGTACTGATCGCGGCGGATCCGACCCGGCGTCCACGTAAGCTCGGCGCCGCCGTCTCCGCCATCACGGTCATGCGTACCAGCGCCAGCGCACGCTAGCAGCGAAGCTCGGCCGCGACGTCCTCCTGCCCGCCCCACATCGGCTCAAGCTGCACCAGGCAGATGCCGCGGAGGAACACTTCCGCGTCGGCCGGGCCGACGCGGCACTCGCCGTTGCCCGGGAAGACGGGGTTCATGGAGCGTCTACGGGCCACCTGATCATCATCCGCCACGACGTCGCCGCTCTGCTGCGGTCGACGACCGGGGACCGATCCACGCCTGGTTCCCCCCGGGGGCAGGAGGAGCATCCGCAGTCGCCGGATGTCCGGACATTTTCGCAATCCCGGGAACCGCCGGCTCGCGTGGGCATCCAACCTTTGAGCAGGCCACGCCCGTGGCTCGCCATTGACGCTCCCTGCCGGAGGTAATGCCATGTTCAACGCGCCCGCCCGCCCCGCCATGCTGCTCGCCGCCCTGCTCATCCTGCTCGCCCCGGTGTCCGCCAGTGCGACGCGCCTCGCCGCCGACGCCGAGCTTGGCCCCATCGCGGGAGGCCTGCACGCCTTGGACGAGCAGGGCGAGGCCGTGGGACATTGCCCGCTCAAGCACACCGATGTCGAGGTCCACGTCAGCGGCCACTTCACGCGCGTCGACGTCACGCAGCGCTACCACAACCCGTACGAGCACAAGATCGAGGCGGTGTACACCTTTCCGCTGAGCCACCGGGCCGCGGTCGATCGCATGACGATGACCGTGGGCGATCGCGTGGTCCAGGGCGAGGTCCGCCAGCGCGACGCGGCGCGGCGGATCTACGAGGCCGCCCGCCGCGCCGGCCACGTCAGTTCGCTGCTGGAGCAGGAGCGGCCGAACATCTTCACGCAGTCGGTGGCGAACATCGAGCCCGGTGCCGAAGTCGAGATCCGCATCAGCTACGTCGAGGTGCTCGAATCGAGCGATGGCGAGTATCGGCTGAGCTTTCCCATGGTCATCGCTCCGCGTTACACGCCCGGCCGGGGCGACTCGCCGGCACGCGAACTGCCCGCGCCCGGCCACGGCTTCGCCGGGGATACCGACCAGGTGCCCGACGCCAGCCGCGTCACACCCATGCCCGTGCGCCCGGAGGAGCGCGCCGGCCACGACATCAACCTCACCGTCCACATCGACACCGGCGGCCCCGCGATCGCGCAACTCGCCTCCGCCAGCCACGACATCACGCGCGTCAACCACGCCCCCGGCCGCGCCAGCATCAGCCTCGCCGCGGGTGACACCATCCCCAACCGCGACTTTCGCCTCGCCTGGCGCCTCGTCACCGACGAGATCACCGAGGCCATCCTCACTCACACGGGCAACTACGGCTCGTTCGAGGGCGGCTTCGTCACGCTCATGCTCCAGCCACCGGCCCGCGTCGACGACGCCGACGTGCGGCCGCGCGAGCTGATCTTCGTGCTGGACAACTCCGGCTCGATGCGCAGCGCGCGCCTGGCCGACCGCTCCGCCCTCGACGCCGCCAAGGACGTGATCAACCAGGCCATCGACACCATGCGTGACGACGACCGCTTCAACATCGTCAGCTTCAACAACACCCTCGACGTGCTCTGGGATCGCCCGATGCCCGCGACGACGAACCACCGCGCTGCCGCCCAACGCTACGTCGATCGTCGCCAGGGTGGCGGCGGCACAGAGATGCGCAACGCCGTGCTGCGCGCCCTCCACGCCGGGCCCTTCCGGGACCGCCGCCGCCATGACCGCCGCCGCCATGACCACGACGACTACGACCACGACGACGATGTCCAGCCCATGCGCATCGTGCTGTTCGTCACCGACGGCCTGGTGAGCAACGACGCGGCCATCATCGACGCGATTCGCGATCACGCCCACGAGACGCGCGTCTTCACCGTCGGCATGAGCCATGCGCCCAACCGCCACCTGCTCGACGAGATGGCTCGCGTCGGCCGCGGGGCAAGCGACTACGTCCTGCCCAGCGACGACGTGACCCCCATCGTCCGGCGCTTCGCCCACCGCATCGCCACGCCCGTGCTTACCGACATTGAGCTCACCGCGCTCGGCGGTATCGAGCTCATCGACATGCTCCCCTCGGCCGAGCAGATGCCCGACCTGTTCGACTTCCAGCCGCTGGTCATCCACGCCCGCTACCGCCGGGCGGGCCACGGGCAACTGCGCATCCGCGGCCGCACGGGTGGGGGCGCCTACGAGCGCGTCGTCAACCTGCACCTGCCCGCGATGGAGCTGCGCCACGACACCATCGCCACGCTCTGGGCCCGCGGGAAGGTCGGCGAGCTGATGCGCGGCGGTGGTGGCGAACGCATGGACGAGCAGCAGACGATCGCCCGCATCGTCGAGCTTGGCGAAACCTTCCAGCTCGTGACCCATCACACCAGCTTCGTCGCCGTCGAACGCCAGCGCGTGACGCTCGGCGGCCAGCCGGTGCTGGTGCGCGTGCCCATCGAGTTTCCCAAGGGCATGTCCTGGGAGGGCATCTTCGGCGAGTCGCTCGACGACGAGCAGATCGTCGAGCCGATGCCGCGGCTGATGCAGCGTGACGGACGTCACGAGCGGTTGGCCGGCTCACCCCCCGCCGAAGCGCCCCGGCGGCTCCAGAGCCGGGGCGGGCGTGGCGGGCGCAGCGCGCGGACCGTGGCCTTGGGCGATGTTGACGCGCCGTCGGCTCCTGCCGAGGGTGTCGCCGGGGCGATGGTGGTCAACGGCCAGGTCATCGAGGCCGAGCTGTCCACCCACTTCTTCGCCCAGCACGGACTGCCCGCCCGGGCCCGCGGGGGGCGGCTCGACAACGCGGGCCAAGTTCATCCCGCCGATATGCCGCCGTTCGGCCACCTCACCCGCGTTGTGCTGCCCAACGCCGCCGTCGACGGCATCCCCGAGCGCCTGCGCACAATCCTTGCCGACGAGGACGGCAACCCCGACCGCCTCGGCCGCGTGCTCACGCATCCGGACAGTCGCGACGTCATCCTCATCGTCCCCGCCGCCGTCGCCGAGCTGCTCAGGCCCTTCACCGAGGCGCTTGCGGCTGAGAACGTGAGCGCTGCGGGCCGGGAGCGGGCGATCGCCGCGCTCGAGCGCGAGGCCCCCGCGCTGCGTCGCCGGCTGGAGCTGCGGCGGATCCTTGACGATGAGCTGCACGAGCACGTCACCGCCGCAACGCCCCAGGATCAGCCGCTCGAGGTGAGCGTCCTGCTGGAGCAGGTCGAGCCTGCGGCGTTGGCCCGCCTCGCGGACGCCGGCTTCGAGCTCGACGCTTCCGCCGACGCCGCGTCGTTCGTCGTCGGCCGCGCCACCCCCACCGCGCTGCGCCACCTCGCCCAGGTCGACGGTGTCCGCCGCATTGAAGCCCTGCACGCCGTCGAGCCGCGATGATGACGCGGAATGTCAGCGCCACGAAGGTTTTACTTCGTGCGACGCTGGTGCCATGGGTAGGACTGCGCCACGACGCCATCAAGCCTGGCGCAGCGGCAGGCCAACGGCCCCACGGGAGCCCGCTTCGGAGACCGCACCGTCCGAAAAGCGGGGTTCCGCGATGCACCGGCCCAGCGGGACGCCCGACAATACCGACCGGCGGACTCGCCCCACCAACCCACGGCATGGAAAAGCGTCCCTCCGTTCGGCCGTGAACCCAGCCGATCAACTCTGGGCCAGAGTCAGAATCGCTGATCGCTTCGCCGGATCGAGTCGACCCAGCGCCCTAAGGTGCTTGATGACCGCCGGGCGCTCAGTCTCGGGGATCTGCTCAAGCGCATGCAGTACCTCCTGAAGTCCGTCGGCATCCGGACAATTCTCCTGACAACATCCCGAACCTTTTTCGCAATCCCCAGCACAGAAATGCTTTACGTCGCCCCTCAAGCGGATTTTGAATCCGTCGCGTCTGCCAATTCCGCCACACCGGCGTGGGGCGCTACATTGTGCCGTGCACCGAACTTGCGGTCAAACGCCCGCTGCGTCCAAGACTTGCGCGAGCCCGCGCGGGGCGCGTTTTTCGGCGTTGGAATCCATATGGGTCCATATGAGCGCACTGCAGGTCATGGACGGCTTGCCGCTTCGCGGCCACGCCGTCGCACCCCCAAATGCGCCGGATCCCGGTGAAGTTGACCATTCAAAGGTCAATAAAGGCACTCTCACACGGCCTGCCGCGGCGAGGGCTTCGTCAAGAACTTCACTGCGATGGCGCGCCCTTTTCACCGTCACCCTCACTCGCGCCGTCCGCCTCGCCATCACCCTCCCTTTCCTTGGCCGCGTCTGCCTCCGCCGGCGCTTCGGGCGTTCGCGCCGCGGTGCTCTCATGGCCTTCTCCCCCGCGCGCCCGCCAGAGCTTGCCGCAAAGCTGCATCAGGAACGTGAACATCCCCTCGATCACCAGCAGCGTGCTCGCCAGGATGGCCAGCTCCAGCGCCGGATGCGAGCGGCGCAGGATCAGCAAGGTCGCCAGCGTTGCCAGGAACAGCCCGGCCCCGATCCACGCCCGCCGGTAGGCCCACCGCGTCCACCACGTGCCGGTGTGCTCGGCCGCGTAGGCGACAAAGTGACGCTCGACTCTGGTCAGGTC
>SKPT01000628.1 GCA_007119405.1 Phycisphaeraceae bacterium | reverse complement strand
GGCGGGTTTCGCTTCGCTCTGCCCACCCCACACCAAGAGCTCAGCCCGGCCGGGCGGATGGCCCGGCCGGCTGCTGCTGGCTCAGGCAATGCAGCCCGCCCAGGCCCACGATCAGGTGCTCGCAGCGGACGGGGATGATGCGTCGGCCTGAGCACACCTGCTCGAGCACGCGCGCCGCCCGCTCGTCGCTGACCTGGCCGAACGCCGGCAGGAACACCGCGTCGTTGGTGATCAGAAAGTTTGCGTAGGAGGCCGGCAGCGGCCCGCGCCCGCCGGGGCCGAAGCGGTCGGGCGGGAAGTCGTGCAGGATCGGCTCCGGCATGGGCAGCTCCACGAGCTCGATCCCCTCGCCCCCGGCCGTACGCGCCTGGCCCAGCAGCCGCCGGTTCTCCAGCAGCGTCGCGTGGTCGCGATGCTCCGGCCCGGCCAGGGGCAGCACGACCCGGCCCGGGGCCACGAACCGGGCGAGGTTGTCCACGTGCCCGTCCGTGTCGTCGCCGGCCAGGCTCCCACGCAGCCAGATGACGTGCCGGACGCCCAGGGTCTGGGCCAGGAGGCGTTCGGCCGCGTCGCGCGTCAGGCCCGGGTTGCGCCGCTCATCGAGCAGGCTGGCCTCGGCGACCAGCGCGGTGCCTCGGCCGTCGACGTCGATCGCCCCGCCCTCGACCACCACGTCGTGACGCCACCACGTCACCCCAAGGGCGGCGGCCACCTGGCCGGGCACCGCATCGTCGAGCGGGTGCTCGCCATACTTGCCGCCCCAGCCGTCGAACCGGAAGTCGTGCAGGGCGATGTCGGTCAGAGGCTCCGCCTCCTCCGCCGACCCGGTGGCGCCGGGCTCGCGGACGACGAAAAGCGGCCCGTAGTCGCGGATCCACGCGTCGTCGGTGCGCAGGTTCATCGCCTGCGTCGTGCACACGGGCACGAAGCTGCGCATCACCTCCACCCACGCCTCGAACTGCTCCCGCGCCTGCTGCATCACCCCCGGCCAGGTCTCGACGTTGTGCGGCCGGCTCACCCACACACACGACTGGGGCTCGAACTCGGCGGGCATGCGGTAGCCCAGCTCCGCCGCCGGCCGCCCCGGCTGAACACGCGCGCTGACATCATCCTGGTCGACGCCTGGAGGCGACATGGTCATGCAAAGCCTCAACGGAATACCGCCGGTGCAGAGCATAGCGGCGCAAGGACGCTGTTGCGCAACAAGACAGCCCCTGGCTCTCGAGGGTGAACTCGGGAGGGGGCGTGACCCAACGCCGTGAACTTTGCGCCTGGCGGCGCTGATGTAGGGTGGGTAGAGCGAAGCGAAACCCACCGCGATGCTCGTGGATCCACGGCAAGACTGGTGGGTTTCGCTTCGCTCTACCCACCCTACAGCCAGGGTTCACGGCGTCGGGCGTGACCCGCTGCTTACCGTCGGGGGCGATCGTCTCGCGAAGCGGCGAGCCGCGGGGCGCTCAGCGCTGATCGTCCAGCCGCCGCGTCAGCGCCTCGTAGGCGTCGATCCGCCGGTCGCGCAGAAACGGCCAGCCGCGCCGCGTCTGCTCGATGCGGCTCAGGTCGCAGTCGACGACGAGCACCTGCTCATTCGTCGGCGACGCCTCGGCGATCACGCGGCCGGCCGGGTCGGCCACGAACGACGAGCCCCAGAACGTCAGCTCATCCTCGCGGCCGACGCGGTTCACCGCGGCGACATACACCCCGTTGGTGATCGCGTGAGCCCGCTGCACCGTCCGCCAGGCGTCGCGCTGGGCCTGGCGCTCGGCCTCGGGCTCGGCGTCGGCCCAGCCGATCGCCGTCGGGTACAGCAGCACCTGCGCCCCGCGCATGGCCGTCAGACGCGCCGCCTCGGGGAACCACTGGTCCCAGCACACCAACGGCCCAAGCGTCGCGCCCGCGCCCGACCAGACCTGAAACCCCAGGTCGCCCGGCGTGAAGTAGTACTTCTCGTAAAAGCGCGGGTCGTCCGGGATGTGCATCTTCCGATAGCGCGGGGCCGCAGCCACGTCGCCCCCCGGGCGCAGCAGCACCGACGTGTTGTGGTAGAGCCCGGCCGCGCGGCGCTCGAAGACGGACGCGGCGATCTCGATGCCCAGCTCCCCCGCCAGCGTGGCCAGCCGCTGCGTCGTCGGCCCGGGCACGGGCTCGGCCAGGTCGAACCGCGCCTCGTCCTCAGCCTGCGGGAAGTAGGCGGTGGCGAACAGCTCCTGCGTCACGGCAAGCTGCGCGCCCTGACGCGCCGCCTCGCGGATCATCGCGCAGCACTTGTCAAGGTTCGCCCGCTTCGCCGAGGCATCGAGCCCCGGCGAGGCGTGCTGAAGCAGCGCCATGCGCACCGTCGCGTCGCCGTCCATCTACACGCCCGCTCCAGGTGTGAGGCTCCGTCCAGAAACGTCCCTGATCGGGTGCCACTGGCGGCTTGTCCGCCAGTGCCTCGGCGCCGCGTGGTGGGGATTCGGCGCCGATCGACGGAGTCCGGTACGCCCCGGCACTGGCGGGCAAGCCGCCAGTGGCACCCTTTCTCGGACACGGCCTGGTATGACAACGCTGACTGATGAGCAAGTCAGCCACAGACGAACACAGATCGACACGGATTTTCGGGGCAGGGGACACCGCGGCCTTACCCCCCGGCAAGGTGGGGCCGGCTGGGATGCCCATTGCCTGTGCTCATCCGTGTTCATCCGTGGCCATTGCCCCGGCTCACCGCGGCTCGAGGCGATACAGCCCGCCGGGGCTCCGGTCGTTGACGATGTAGATGTGCCCGTCCGGGCCCGTGCGCACGTCGCGGATGCGGCCGATGACCCCGTGCAGCAGCTCCTCGATGTGGGCGGCGTAAGGCCCGGTGACCGGGATGGCCTCGCCCTCGTGGTGCGTGTACCGGATCGTTCCCTCCTCGATCACCACGCGCAGGATCCGCTGCGGGCGAAGCCCGCCGGCCAGAAAGTCGCCTTCCCAGTTGCTGAAGTGCCGCCCGTCGACGTACGCCAGCCCCGAGGGCGCGAGCGTCGGGATGAACTCGTGCGTCGGCGGAACCATGTCCGGGTGGGCCCGGCCATCACCGAACTGCTCCTGGGTGCGGTAGTCGCGTCCGGGGGTGGCGACGGGCCAGCCGTAGTTTTTGCCGGCTTCGAGGCGGTCGATGCGGTCGCCGCCGCGTGGCCCGTGCTGCGTCGCCCAGATTTCGCCCGTCTCCGGGTGCACGACCAGCCCCTGGATGTTGCGGTGGCCGTAGGAGTGGATCTCCGGCGCCGCGTCGTCGCGCCCGACGAAGGGGTTGTCCGAGGGCACGGAGCCGTCATCGTTGAGGCGCAGCAGCGTGCCGGCATGGTCGGCCAGGTCCTGCGCCCGCCGGGGCTGCGCGCCGCGATCGCCGATGCTCACCAGCAGCGTCCCGTCGTGCATGAACGCCACCCGCGAGCCGTAGTGACGCCCCGGGCCCGAGTAGCGGTTCTGGACGAAGATCTCCTCGACGTCGACGAGCTCGGTGCCGTTGAGCCGGGCGCGGATCAGGGCCGTGGCGGTCTGGCCCTCGCCGTTGTCCTTGGAGTAGGTCAGGTAGATCCACCCGTTGCCGTCGGCTTCATACTCCGGGTGGACGACGACGTCCATGAGCCCGCCCTGGCCCCGGGCGAGGATGTCCTCCGGCAGGCCGGTGACCTCCGACTTGGTGCCCTCGGCGTCGATGAGCTGGAGCCCGCCGGGCTTCTCGGTGACGAGGAAGCGGCCGTCGGGCAGGAAGCCCACGCCCCAGGGCTGCTCCAGACCGTCGGCGATCTGCACGAGCTGGGCCCGCTCGTATTGGGAATTGACGTTGTGCACGACCTCCTGGGCCCGGGCCCCGGCAGTGATCGAAACCATCGCGACGGCACCGACGAGCAAGGCGAAAGGACGCATCATCATCGCAACTCCTTCCAAACGAGAATCGATCCAACCTTGACCACCTTAGCCCCCTCCCGGCCGCAATGCCAGCGGCCCCGGGCCCCGGTGGCGCCAGCATCGCCGGAGCCCGATCGCCCCGGGCCAGGGCGGCGGGCTCTGGCTGCGGGTGGAGCACGCCGGCACCCGTGGACCTGGCCGCGATGCGTTGAACCTGCCCCGCAGGGGCAATGGCTTGTAGCCACGGGTGGAGCGAAGCGGAACCCGTGGGCGGGGCGCGCCTCGATGGATCCGTCCCGGCAGGGGCGGAGGCCGCTTCGGATCCTGCCTCTGCCCCTGTCGGGGCAGGATACTTTGGCCGCGCGACCATCCACTTCGCTCCACCCGTGGCTACAACCCTGCGCCCCGCCGGGGCTGATACCGACGCGCCTCGCCCGTTAGCCGCCGCGCTCCGGACGGCGGTTGGCGGCAAGCGCCGCGCCGTCCGCGCCTCCCGCTCGCTTGCAGAGTCGCGGGCAAATCCCTATCTTCCGGTTTCTGGCGCCTGCTTGCCCCGCCTGCGGGCGTCCTTCTTATTGTTGTGCTGTTCAAGCCCCTGGGAGAAGAGCGATGGCTCTGAAGGTTGCGATCAACGGTTTCGGACGCATCGGCCGGCTCGTGCTGCGGGCCGCGGCGGACCGCAAGGACGTCGAGTTCGTCGCCGTCAACGACCTCGTCGAGGCCGACGGCCTGGCGTACCTGCTCAAGTACGACACGATCCACGGCCGGTTCCCCGGCGAGGTCAGGGCCGACGGCGACAACATTGTCGTCAACGGCCGCAAGATCAAGTGTGTCTCGGAGAAGGACCCCGCCAAGCTGCCCTGGGGCGAGCTGGGCGTGGATTACGTCGTCGAGTCGACCGGCCTGTTCACCGACCACGACGCCGCGATCAAGCACGTCGACGGCGGCGGGGCCAAGCGCGTCGTCATCTCCGCGCCCACCAAGAGCCCCGACACCGTCCCCACCCTGCTCGTGGGCGTAAACCACAACGACTTCGACCCGGCCAGGCACAAGGTCGTCTCCAACGCCTCGTGCACCACCAACTGCCTGGCCCCCCTGGCGAAGGTGATCGTGGACAACTTCGGCTGGGTCGAGGGCCTGATGACGACCGTGCACGCCGTCACCGCCACCCAGCCGACGCAGGACGGGCCCAGCCGCAAGGACTGGCGCGGCGGGCGCAACGCGTACGCGAACATCATTCCCGCCTCCACCGGCGCCGCCAAGGCGGTCGGGCTCGTGCTGCCGCAGCTCGCGGGCAAGCTCACGGGCATGGCCTTCCGCGTGCCGACCGTCAACGTCAGCGTCGTGGACCTGACCGTCAAGGTCGAGAAGCCCACCAGCTACGACGCCATCTGCGACGCGATGAAAAAGGCCAGCGAAGGCGAGCTCAAGGGCGTGCTCGGCTACACCGACGAGGAGGTCGTCTCCAGCGACTTCATCGGCGACACGAACAGCTCCGTCTTCGACGCCGGGGCGGGCATCGGGCTGTCCGACACGTTCTTCAAGGTCGTGTCGTGGTACGACAACGAGTACGGCTTCTCCTGCCGCATGGCCGACCTGATGATCCACATGGCCGGCAAGGACGGGATCAAGTAAGCCAGCCACGAATGAACACGAATAAACACGAAGGCCAAGGCCCGGCGCATGTGCGCCGGGCCTTTTTCACGGCCGAACACGGCCAAAAGTCTGGTTCATCCGGCCATTCCGGGGCCGCCGTGACAATGCCACCCCGGAGGGGTGCTGGCTTGTAGCCACGGGTGGAGCGCAGCGGAACCCGTGGATGATGTGCCCATGAAACGTCCTGCCCCGCAGGGGCAGAGGCAGCATGCCAGGCTGCATCGCCTCCGCCCCTGCCGGGGCGGCATTCGTTCACACTGCTCACAACCACGGGTTGCGCTGCGCTCCACCCGTGGCTACAACCCGTCGCCCCTTCAGGGCGATCCCGGAAATTCCAGATGAACCAAAAAAACAGGGGGCCGGCGGAACCGGCCCCCTGAGTGGGTATCTGCGTTGTCCGTCTCGGCTTCACGCGGCACGACGCCGACGCAGCAGCATCAGCCCGCCCAGGCCCAGCAGCGCCAGGCTGCCCGGCTCCGGCACGTTCGCCGAACCGCTGCCAACCAGCATCTCGACGAACGGCGCCACGTCTCCCGTGT
>SKPT01000192.1 GCA_007119405.1 Phycisphaeraceae bacterium | reverse complement strand
GCGTGCTCGACTGGAGCTTCGACCGCCAGCCCCTGCCCGGCGTCGACGGCTGCACCGCCTTTCTCGAGCCCATCGCCGACCAGTGGCGCGAGCTCGTGCTGCGCGGCATCCTTCACCTGGCCCACCGACGCGGCGTGGCCGTGCCCATGCTCTGGTACTGGCCGGACAACGCCGATGCCATCGCCCACCTTTCTCACGACACCGACGGCAACCACCCCGACCGTGGCCGCGCTCTCCTCGACCTGGTCAACGAGCTGGGCATCCGCTCCACCTGGTGCGTGATCGAGCCCGGCTATGACCGCTCCTTCATCGACGAGCTGCGCCAGGCCGGCCACGAACTGGCCATGCACTACGACGCCGTCAGCGAAGGCAAGCGCTGGTCCCAGGCGCAGTTCAACGAGCAATGGGCCTTCCTGCGCGCGCTCTTCGGCGTCGAGCGCATCACGACCAACAAGAACCACTACCTGCGCTGGGAAGGCGACACCGACCTCTTCCAGTGGTGCGCCGCCGCCGGCATCGAGCTCGACCAGAGCAAGGGCCCGTCCAAGACCGGCGTCGCCGGGTTCAACTTCGGCTCCTGCCACGCCTGGTTCCCCCTGGACCCGGCCGGCCGGCCCATCGACGTGCTGGAGCTGGCGACGCAGACGCAGGACCTGGAGGTCTTCGCCCCGCGCCAGCTCGGCGACGCCCTGGTCGACGCGGCCGCGCGCCATCACGGCGTCCTGCACGTGCTGTTCCACCCGTTCCACATGGAGAAGGCCGAGGTGCGCGACGCCCTGCGCCACGTCGCCGCGACCGTGCGTCAGCGCGGGCTGCCCTGGTGGACCGCCGCGCGCATCAACCGCTGGGAGCGGGCCCGGCGACGGCTGGGCTTCACCCGCTTCGAGCAATCCGCCGGCCGGGCGAGCGTGAGCCTCCGCGCCGGCGAGGCCCTGCCCGGCGCGACCCTGCTCTGGATGCTGCCCGGCCCCGGCGCCGACGACGGTCAACCAGTGCAGCGATGGGGCTTTCCGGGCCAGGCCGTGACCATCGATCTCGACACAGGCACGGACCGCGACATCGACGCCAGTTGGTCGATGCCCGCCCGCGCCGCGACATGACAGGAGCAATCACATGTTCGATCTCAACGCAAGCGCAGCGGCGGCCGTCGTCGGCGTGATGGTGCTGGCGGGCCTGGCGCTCACCGACCACGCCGGCGCGAACCAGCCGGCCACCATCGACCAGACGCCCGAGCAGTACCTGCGCGGAGCCCGCAGCAACGCCGAAGGCCGCATCGAGGGCGAGTACACCGGCCAGTTCTGGTACTGGCACGCCCGCGTCCCCATGCAGGGCTTCCTCGACGCCTATCGCGCCACGGGCGACACCGCCTGGCTCGACGCCGCCGTCGAATACTTCGACTGGTGCCTCAGCCTGCTGCACGAGACACCCGACGGCTACCAGGCCTGGCTCGGGGAGGTGATCGGCCATCCGGATCGCATCGGTGAGCACCCCGTCTGCGACGCCGTCATGTACGAGCCCATGCTCGCCTTCGCCGCGCTCGTGCTCGTCGACGAGCCCGAGCTCGCCGACGCCTACGGCGACAGCGCCCGCCAATACGTCGAACAGGCCACCGAGTCCCTGTTCGAGAAGTGGGACGCCCGCGGCATCTGGAAGGTCGACGGGCCCTACGGCGCGTACACCGGCTGGCCCTACTACTTCCCGCGCGAGGAGCCCGGGCCCTGGCGCCGCGACGACAGCAACGACCGCACCCCCGGCACGCTCCCGCACAACATGAACGTCAAATGGGGCTCCGCCGCCCTCGATCTCTACCGCATCACCGGCGACCAGCAGTGGCGCGACCGGGCGGAGAAAATCTTCAACTTCGTCAAGAGCCGCCTGAACCTCTACGACGGCCACTACTCCTGGAGCTATCGCGACCCGTTCGGCCCATGGGACGTCAGCGCCGACGACCCGCAGGACTACCGCTTCTGGATCAACACCCATCCCTACCGCGACTACCAGCAGGGCGAGGTCTCCGCCATGGTCCGCGCCTACAACCACGGCGTGACCTTCGACGAAACCGACATGCGCCGCCTGGTCAAGACCAACCTCGAGGTCATGTGGAACGGCGACCTGGACGACCCCCAGTGGAACAACTCCAACGCCGGCGTGCAGCTCGCCGCCCACGGCGAAATCCGCCGGCCGGACCTGACCGAGTCGTTCCCACGCTACGCCGGCACCCTCTGGACGGCCCTGGTGCCCTTCGACGAGCGCGCCCGCGAGCTGCGCGAGCGATCGCTGAGCCCAGGCTCAATCGAATACGCCCTCTACCACAACGTCACCGCCCGGCAGGAGCCCGGCTACGAGCGCAAGCACGGCGATCTGCCGGTGCAGGTCTTCGACTTCCCCTTCCACGACAACAGCACGCTGACGATGGTCGCCGTGCTGCCCGCCTCGGTCGAGCGCGGCCAGCCGGTGATCGCCGGCTGCCAGGCGCGCATCGCCGGCGAGCTGACCGTCGAGCTGCGCAGCGGCGACAGCTCGCAGATCCTGCGCGAGCTGCATCACGGCCAGCAGCGCATCGGCGTACGCAACGTGACACTCGAGACGGCCGACCTCGAGCCCGGCACCTACCGCATCCGCTGGACGCTGCGCGGCGAATATCGCGAGTTCCCGTTCGAGGTCCGGTGACCGCGGCGCGACAACTTAGGCCGACCGCTCACAGCGGCCGCATCGTCGGCTGCTCCAGCAGCTTCGGCGTTCTGGGCGCCTCGTCCTCGGCGTCGTCGCTCATCCAGCGGTCCTTGAGCTTGCGCTTGCGCTTGGGCTTCTTGACCCGCTGCGCAGCGGGCAGGATCAGCGTGCCGACGACGGCCGCCTGCACCGCGATCAGCGCCAGCCGACCCGACTCCGCCGGCAGCGGCCAGGCCAGCGCCAGCCACAGCGCCAGCGCCGCCAGGGTCAGCAGCGCCGTCCATCGCCGCCGCGCCAGCAGCCCCGCGAAGCCCGCGATCGCCAGCCCCGCCAGCAACAGGTTGATCGTCATCCAGGTCGCCGCCAGCGCATGCGTGGCCCGATCGCCCCAGCCGTGCGGCAGCCAGATCGGCGCATCATGCCCGAGCACGCTCGTGCGCAGGCCCGTCGGCCGCCAGGTCAGCCCCAACTGCTGGTACAGCCGATCCACCCCGTGGTCGCCCACGCGCGTCGCCAGTCGCCTGCCCGCCAGCAGGGCGTATTCCTCTGGCTGCTCGGCGATCCGCCCGCGCGTCACCCGCGCCATCGTCGCGTACAGGCTCTCCTCGCCCTGGCGCTCGTTCAGCAGCGCCTGCGCCGGGTTCACCCCCGCCAGTTCCGGCGCCAGCGCGCCGGCGGTGTGGAAGTACTCGTGCAGCGTGCCCTGCCGCGTCAGCACCCGCTCGCCGCTGCGCGCCTCGTTGCGCAGCACCCACAGCGCCGCCGGAGCCAGCGACGCGACGAGGATCAGCCCGGCCAGCGCCACGGCCCGCCCCTTGCGCGGCTCGCGCATCAGCACGCACAACGCCGCGATCGGGCCGACCGCCAGACCCAGCGGCTTGACCAGCGTCGCCAGGCCCATCAGCATCCCGCCGCCCACTGCCGCGGACCACGGCCGGGCCCACGTCGCCGTGACCACCCAGAGCCCGCCAACGATCATGCACGCGAACAGCACGTGGGCCCCGAGCCCCGTCGCCGCCACGATCGCCCACGGATGCACCGCCACCACCGCCGCCGCCACAAGCCCCGCCTTCTCCGAGTCCAGCAGCCGCCGCGTCAGCGCGAAGCACAGGCCCATCAACAGCCCCGACAGCGCCACCTGCGCCAGCAGCAGCGCCGCCATCGGCACCTTCAACAGGTCCAGCAGCGCCAGCACCACCGGGTAGCCCGGCATGTGATTGAGCTCCGCCGCCGTGTCGCGGGCGCCGGTCAGTTGAATGTTCAGCAGCAGCCGATCGTGCCGCGCCAGCTCCGGCGCGACGGTGGCGTCGATCGGGTGCGGATGGGACAGGCCCTTGCCGGCGATCATCGCCTGCGCCAGGAACAGATCGCGCGGCGTCTCGGGCCCGGCCGCACGCTCCACGTCCCACGCCGGGCCCAGCACCAGCACGATCACGCGCAGCGCGATGCCGATGAAGATGATCAGCCCCAGCCAGAACCGCAGCGGCATCGCCTGGTCCGGGATCGGCGGATCGAACGGATGCTCGTTCACGCCCATCGCCGGCGGGCCGTCGATCGGCGTCGGCTTCTCGTCCAGGCCCAGGGCGTCACGCGGGGAAGGGGCCTTCTTGTCCATGGCGGGGCTCCGTCACACGGGACCGCGGCCGCGCGCATAGCGGGCCACCGCTCGCCTTGTCGGTGCGCCACCGCGCCGACTTGACGGCTATCGGACGCCCCGGCCCGATCAACGGTCTGGTAGGGGTGAACGGGCAGGATGTGCCGGTTGTGACGGCCCGGTGCCACTGCGCTCGGGTGCCACTCAGATTTGTAGCAGACGAGCGACGCGGTAAGGTGGGTGCCACTGGCGGCTTGTCCGCCAGTGCCTCGGCGGCCCGTACGGCGTGGGTGGTTCGATCACGCGCGACCGACGCCGTTTGCACGGTAGATGGGCTGCGGTGCGCCTGGGCACTGGCGGGCAAGCCGCCAGTGGCACCCCGATCATCCAACACCGCACCCGCTACTCTTATGCGGTTCATCCCTGCGCTCCACCCTGCATCAGCGCGGGGTGTCGCGGCATGTCTCGACGGGCAAGCCGTGCCGCACGGCTCGCTCATCCGTCGCCATCGTCCGCCTCCACGGCCGTCAGACAAAGCCCCGCCCAGGCGGCGCGCACGCGGCGTCCGCCCGGCGTTTGATAGACGCATCGCCGGGCGCTGATCTGCACGATGAGGCCCGTCTCACCGGTGGTGCAGTCGATGACGGCCATGCCCAGCCGCGCCCGGGCGGGCACCACGGGCTCGGGCAGCAGGCGGACGAGCTCGGTGCCGTCGTCGAGTCGCGTGACGCGCTGCCGCCAGCGCACGTTTGAGCGGTGCTCGTTCATCGCTTGGCTCCGGGAACGGCCGTCACGTTACCGGCCGCCCCTGACACCCCCCTGACACCCGGAGAAAGCGTTTTTCGTTGTGGCTGCTAACTCGCGCCCATGTCGTGACTTCGCGCCATACGGGAAAGTTCTCAGTGCCCGGCGCTTCGCCCGGGCTGTGGAACTGGGTAAACTCAAGCCGATGAGGCCCGGGTCGCCGCGGAGGTCGGCGACTGCCCGTCTGACGATCGTTCTGGTGGGAGGGGAAACGACAACCTGTGCCGGCGCCCCGCGACCGCGGCCCCCGCCACCGCCCCCGCCGCGGTGCCACGCGCCACACCGCCGCCTCCCCGGCACCGGCGTAACGGCCAGGGTTTGCGGGTCCGCCGGCCGGCTTACGAAAGGAGGCAGCAGTGGTCCAGAGGCTGCCCAACGCCCAGGTCTTCACCCTTTCCCATTCACAAGCCGAGGAGGTTTACCTCGCCTGCGACTGCCTTGGCTGGTTCCCCATGTACCGCGATGAGCAGGGCAACTGGTCGGCGACGTTGCAGTTGCCGCCCGGCCACTACCACCTGCGCTACTACGTGCGGATCGGGCAGACGATGGTCTGGTGCTCGCACGAGGACATCCAGATTCCGCCGGCCTACGAGCCCGAGCCCGAGGCAAGCGAGCGGGAGCTCACCGCCGCCGACCGCTCGCGCGCCGAGGCGGCCGAGGAACGCTAGCCAGGCTTTCTCCGAAAGAGGGGGGTCGCCGACAAGGCCGTCTTCGGCCTTGCCAGTGTCGAGTGGCGTGACGGGCCCGCGACGCGGATCCGCACTGACAGGCTCCGCGGACGCCGCTGATTGACCATTGAATGGTTGATTGTGCCCGGATGGGACGCACTCAGGGTGCCACGGCTTGACCGCGAAGCGGCAAGCCGTGCGATCGTCGGCAAGTGCGCGGCTTGCCCTTCGGGACAAGCCGTGGCACCCAACGCCGTGAACGCTGGCTGTAGGGCGGGTAGAGCGCAGCGAGGGCTGCGTCCCCGCGCGCCCCCCGCCACAGCCCCGTCACGCCCCCCAACGGC
>SKPT01000429.1 GCA_007119405.1 Phycisphaeraceae bacterium | reverse complement strand
GAGACGGTCGCGGTGCACGGAGGCCCACGATGATCCAGGACCTGCTCAACCGCCTCAACGACGTCGTCTGGGGCCCGTTCCTGCTCATCCCGCTGCTGCTGCTGACCGGGCTCTACCTCACGATCGTCCTGCGGGCCATCCAGTTCCACAAGCTCGCCTACGCGCTCTGGCTGGCCCTGATCCGCCGCAAGGAGCATGGGGCCGCTGGCGACATCTCGCACTACCAGGCCCTGACCACCGCCCTGGCGGCCACCATCGGCACGGGCAACATCGCCGGCGTCGCCACCGCCATCACCCTCGGCGGGCCCGGGGCCCTGTTCTGGATGTGGGTCACCGGCCTCGTCGGCATGGCCACCAAATACGCCGAGGCGTTCCTGGGCGTGAAGTACCGCCGCACCGACGCCCGCGGCGAGCAGAGCGGCGGGCCCATGTTCTACCTCAGCCAGGGCATCGGCGGCCGACTCGGCGCCACGCTGGGCATCAGCTTCGCCATCTTCGCCGCCGTCGCCGCCTTCGGCATCGGCAACATGGTCCAGTCCAACTCCGTCGCCGACGCGGTGGCCACCAGCTTCCACATCCCGCACGTCTGGACCGGGCTCGTGCTCATGCTCGTCGCCGCCGTGGTGATCCTGGGCGGCATCCGCGCCATCGGCCGCTTCACCGCGGCCTTCGTGCCCTTCATGGCCATCGCCTACATCCTCGCCGCCGCCCTGGTGCTCGCGCTGAACATCGACGCCGTGCCCGCCGCCCTGGCCGTCATCTTTCGCGACGCGTTCACCGGCACCAGCGCCACGGGCGGCTTCGCCGGCGTCGCCGTCATCGCCGCGATCCGCTACGGCGTGGCCCGCGGCATCTTCTCCAACGAGTCGGGCCTGGGCACGGGCGGCATCGCCGCCGCCGCGGCGCGGACCACCCACCCCGTGCGCCAGGGCCTGGTCTCCATGACCCAGACCTTCATCGACACGCTCATCGTCGTGACCTTCACGGGCCTGGTGATCATCGTCACCGGCGTCTGGACGCTCGCCGACGTCGACGGCGCGCCGCTGACCGCCCTGGGCTTCGAGCAGGGCCTGCCCGGGCAATGGGGCGGCTATGTCGTCACCATCAGCCTCATGTGCTTCGCCTTCTCCACGCTCCTGGGCTGGGCCTACTACGGCGAGCGGAGCATGGATCGACTGTTCGGCCGCACGGCCGTGACGCCCTATCGCCTCGCGTTCATCGCCGCGATCTATGTCGGCGCGGTGCTCGAGCTGCGGACGGTCTGGACGCTGGCGGACATCATGAACGGGCTCATGGCGCTGCCCAATCTCATCGGGCTGCTGCTGCTTTCGGGCCTGGTGGCGCGCGAGACGCGGGCCTTTTTCGCCAGGCCCGACTGGCGCGATCTCGGCGTCGAGCCGGCGGCGCGCGCCGAGCCCTGGCCGCAAGGCGAGCGCGAGCCGGCCGAGGCGGCCCGCGATGAGCCGTGACCAGCCGGCTTGCCGCTTCGCGAAGAACCGCTGCACCCGCCGCATCAATCAAACATCGAACGTTGCTCGGGCTCGATGCAGCGAGGCCCTTCGTTGCGCGCGTTGTTGACGTACCGGCTCACGGCCGTGAGCTTCATCAGCTCGCTCGGCGGCGGCGTGAGCAGGTTCGCCACCGCCGCCGGATCCTGCACGCCCGGGTCGAGCCAGCGCCCGTAATCATCGGGCCGGATCACCACGGGCATGCGCGGGTGAATGGTCGCCATCGCCTCGTTGGCCCGCGTCGTCAACACCGTGAAGCTTTGCAGCTCCTCGCCCCAGACGTCCCACAGCCCGGCCAGCGCGAACGGCCGCTCGTCCGTCAACTGCACCAGGTACGGCTGTTTGACGCCCCGCCCGCCGTCCGTCTTGCGCCACTCGTAGAACCCGTCCACCGGCACCAGGCAGCGGCGATAGCGCATCGGCCCGCGATAGCTCGCCTTGCCGGCCGCGTCCTCGCTGCGCGCGTTGAACGTCGCGTATGGCGTGCTCGGCTCACGCGACCAGTGCGGGATCAGGCCCCATCGCATCAGCTCGACAACGCGCCCCACATCGGCCACGCGCACCACCGGCGCCGCCATCGTCGGCGCGATGTTGTAGCGTGGCTCGAGGTGCTCGAGCCCGGCCGTCAACTGCGCATCGAACGCCTCGGCGATCTCCCGGCCCGAGCTGTGCAAGGTGTAGCGTCCACACATGACGATGCCCGCGGGTTGTTCGCCCTTGGCCGGTCACCGTTCCGGCGTCTTCCGCGTGATGGTAGCGGGTGCCACTGACAAGGCCGTCTTCGACCTTGTCAGTGTCGAAAAGCATCATGGGTCCGCCCACGGATCGGCACTGACAAGCTCCGCGGACTCCGCTTGTCAGTGCCACCCGGCGCACGCCCACGGCACGCTTCGCCTCAGCCGGCCGTCTCCGCCTCGATCGTCTCCAGCAGCGCCTCGCGCAGCATGCGCGTGACCGCACCGACCTTTCCGTCGCCGATCTCGCGCTTCTCCACCTTCGTCACCGGCAGCACGTGCCAGCTCGAGTTGGTCAGGAACACCTCGTCCGCCTCGAGCAGGTCCTCGACGCTGAGCATGCGCCGCCGCACCGGCACCTGCCGGGCCTCGGCCAGCTCGATCACCGCGGCCCGCGTGATGCCCGGCAGCACGGGCGCCGCCAGCGCCTCGGGTTCCTCCTCGCCGCGCGCGATGGGCGTGTGCAGCGAGCCGTCCTTGACGAGAAAGACGTTGCTCACCGCGCCGCTGGCCAGGTGATGCGTGACGCTGAGCCAGATCGCCTCGCCCGCTCCCGCGGCCGCGGCCTGGCGCAGCGTGCGCAGCCGACCCCAGTACGCCAGCGTCTTGTGACCGGCCAGTTGATCGAACGGGTTCGCCGCCGGCGGCGCCACCAGCGACATGATGCCCTGCTCGAAATATTGGGGGTCGTAGGCCGTCGGCTCGCTCGGCGCGATCAGCAGCGTCGGCTCGGGGCGCGGCCCGTCGCCGCCGCGCAGCAGCGACAGCGCCCCGGCCGTCAGCGTCAGGCGGAGGCGCGCCCGCTCGAGGCCGTTGTGCGCCACCGTCCGCCGCACCGCCTCGGCCAGCGGCTGCGTCTCGAGCTGCGGCGTCAACCCCAGCGATCGCGCCGACTCCGCCAGCCGCGCCAGGTGCGCCTCGAGCCGGAACACCCGCCCGTGGTACGCCGCCATCGTCTCGAACAGCCCCACGCCGTGCAGAAGTCCCGCGTCGTCGGCGCGAATGCGCGCCTCGTCGGCGGCGACGAACTGGCCGTTGAGGTAAACGTCCATCCAGTGATCTCTACGCTTGGGCGGAAAACGTCCATCCAGTGATCTCTACGCTTGGGCGGAAAACGTCCGCATCGGGTGGCCCCGGCCGCTTGCCCGCCCGTGTGACGGTGCACCGCCCGGACAATGGCAGACCAGCGGGCGGCGGCGCAGCCTGGCACGTGGCACGTGTCACGTGTCAAAGGTCCAGGTCGATCGGCCCGTCCGGCTGCTGGCGCTGCTCGAGCTCGCGCTGGCGCTCGATCCGGGCGCGCAGCTCGGCGAGGTATCGCAACGCCTCCTGCCGCGCCGCGGCGAAGCGGCGCACGCGCTCGTTCTCGTGCGCCAGCGCCGCCTGCAGCGACGGGTGATCCTCCTCCTGCGCCTGGGCCGTCAGGTGCACCATCCACACGACCGGCTCATCGCTGGCGCGGGCGTGCTCGAGCAGCTCGGCGAACATGGCGCGTCCCTCGTCCGGCCGGCGCACGAACCGATGGACGAACGCCTGCTGCCTCGGCTCCAGCGCCTGGTAGGCGGCGGTCACCGCCTCGGTGATGCGCTGCCGCGGCTCGGGGCCGTCCATCGCCTCAGGCAGCGCCTCGCCCAGGCGCACCAGCGCCGCCATCGCCCGCAGGCGCTGGGCCGTGCCGCCGGTCTCGAGTTGCTCGAGCAACGCCTCGAGCTCGGCTTCGCTCCCGATCCGCTGCGCGGAGATGTTCATCGCCCGCAGCTCGTCCTGGTAGCCCACCGGCCCCGGCGCCAGGCCCCCGCCGACCGTCTGCCGGGCCCCGATCAGCGCCCGCACGCCGTAGGTGATGTTCAACTGCGGATTGGCCGCGCTCATCGCTCCGAAGCTGCTGCGATCCAGCCGCACCGGCACGCTCAACCGCTCGCCCGGCTCGAGCACCAGCCGGCGATGCAGATCCACGACCATCGGCCCCGGCGGGGACATCGGCTGGCCCCCCACCCGCGGCGAGAGCATCAGCACCGCCTGCGTCGGAATGCCCGCGTCCGGCGCCAGCGCGATCGCGAAGCGCGCCGTGTTACGCAGCTCCAGCCGCAACGGGATCGGCTCCAGGTAACCCGTCCGCGCTGCCTCCCCACGCACACGCAGCACCAGCCACGGGCTGCTGCGCAGCGCCGGCTCCCACAGTTGCCGCGAGTCGTTGAGCATCGACTGGTGCAGCGCGCGCGACGCCTCGCCCGGCGACACCTCCCGCCCCGCCTCGCGCAGCCGCCGCGCCGCCAACACCCCGGCCAGGCGCTGCGGCTCGCGGCGGAACACCGCCTCCAGCGCCTCGAGCTGAGCCTCGTCCGAGGCCAGCATCGTCAGCCCCAGCGCCGCGAGCGTGTCCGTCTCGGCCAGCGGCTCAAGGTGCTCGCGGGCCCGCTCCGCCTCGCCCAGGTGCATCGCCGCCAGGCCCAGGCTGCGCCGCACGCGCGCGTCCTCGTGGTCCTGGTCCTCCAGCCAGTCGTCGACGCGCTGAAGCGCGTGGCCGAACAGCGACGCCGTCGACGCCAGGTCCAGTCGGGCCGCGCGTCGCTGGGCGCGCGTCAGTTGCCCTTCGAGCTCCTCGTAGCGTTCGATCATGCGATCCACCCGCCGCGCCAGCACGTCCGGCCGCTGCGTGCTCGCCAGGCGCAGCAGCTCGAAGTCCAGCGGCAGCTCCGCCTCCAGCGGCGAGCCGTCGTCCGGGTCCTGCTCGAAGCGTCCGCTGAGCTGGTCCAGCAGCTCGGTCAGCGCCTCGTCCTCGCCGGCGCCCGCCAGGGCAACCGCCCAGCTCAGGTAGGCCCGTCGGCTCATCGGCCGGGCCGTCAGCCGCTGCGTGACCTCGATCTGCCTCGCCGCCGCGGCGTAGTCCCCGTCGCGCAGCAGCGCCTCGGCCAGCGTCAACCGCCCCAGCGGGTCGGCCGGCGCCCGCCGGACCAGGTTGATCGCCGCAAGCCCGACCTGCCGCGACCCGGTCTCGCGGCGCATCGCCCGGTCAAGCAGCAGCCGCGCCGCCTGCACGTTGTGACGATCCAGCCGCACCGCCGTCGCCAGCAGCTCGCGCATCCGCGCATCGTCGCCGAGCTCGAACGCCAGCGCCGCCGCGTGCGAGGCGATGCGCGAGCGCACCGTGTCGGGATGCTCGGCTTCGAGCAACTGCTCCAGCCGCTCTAGCCGCCCCTCGATCCCCGCCGGCACGTCCTGCTCGGCCTCGGCCAGCGCCAGCGCCGTCGCCGCCACGTCGTCGTCCGGCCGCAGCCGCGTGTACCGCCGCAGCGCCTCTAGGCGCGCCGCCTCGTCCTGCATCGCCGTCGCCAGCTCGATGCGCAGGTGCCACAGCTCCTCGTCCTGTTGCAGCGCCAGCGCCTCGTCGAGCAGCATCTGCGCCTGCGTCAGTTGCGCCGGCACGGGCTCGGCCGGGCCCTGGAGCACCCATCGCGCCAGCATCGCCAGTTGATCCGCCAGCATCCGATCGCCGGTGTCGTCGGCGCGCGCCGGCGTCGCGGCCAGCCCCAGCGTCACCGCCAGCGCCAGGCCGAGCATCGTCCTTCGCTTTGCCATGCCATTCATGAGCGTGTTTCCGATACGGGTCCGTCCCCCATGATACGCCTCGCCGGGCCGTGCTTGCCGAACTGCCTTCGCCCGGCCGCGGCGGACGGGGCATGCTGAAAGCATCGGAGAACCCGGCCGGCCAATCCACCCCACCCGGCTCATTGCTGCACGGCCGCCCCGCCCGGCAGGCCGCTCGCCAGCTCGCGCACCAGGGCCTGGACCTGCTCGATCACCGCCTCGCGCCCGCCCTGGCGGTGCGCGGCGATGCGGCG
>SKPT01000199.1 GCA_007119405.1 Phycisphaeraceae bacterium | reverse complement strand
TGAGCGGGTTGCCCGAGGCGTCCTTGCCCAGGTACATGGGCAGCTTCATCTTTTTGGTGGAGTCGGGGGCGGCGGCCATCAGCTCCTTGAGGCGGACCTTTTCCTTGCGGGAGTTGGGGACCTCGATGCCGATGGTGTTCTTGCCGGCCATGTTGGGCACGACGCGGATGTTCTGGGCCTTGAGCGCGCGAGCGAGGTCGGGGGCGACGTTGGTGATCTGCGAGACCTTGGTGCCCTTGGCCAGCGCGACCTCGAACATGGTGATGACGGGCCCGGAGTCGATGCCGACGACCTCGCCCTCGATGCGGTACTCCTGGAGGGCGGATTCGAGCTCGACGGCCTGGTCGCGGACGATCTGCTCCATTTCGGCGGTGAAGTTCTCTTCCGGCTCGTCGAGCAGGTCCAGGCCGGGGAACTGGTAGCCGGAGAGGTCCGGCTCGCGGGCGGCGGCGTCGGTGGTGTCGGTGCGCGGTGCGAAGTTGATGGGCAACTGCTTCATCTTGGCGCGCAGGGCGTCGGGGTCGAAGCCCTGGCCGGTCCGGGTGGCCATGTAGGCCTCGGGGGCGTCGGCGCCTTCGTCGTCGTCCTCGGCCTGCGGCTGGTCCTCCTCGGCGAGGTCCGGCTCCTCGGTCTCGTCGCGTTCGGCCTGCTCGACGGTGTCGAGGGCTTCGTCCCATTGCTCCTGCTCGTCGATCTGCTCCTGCTCGCGTCGGCGGGATCGGCCGGGGCGCAAGATGGTGGGCTCGTGACTTGACCGGCCGCGGCGGAAGAGCCCGGCCACGCCGCCGGCGACGCCGCCCGCAACGCCGCCCGCCACACCGGCGACGCCCGCCAGCGCTGTTCTCGGCGCGTGGATGCGCGTCTCGCGCAACCGCTCGCCCATGCCCAGGACGTGCCGGCCGAACCAGCGCGGCAGGGCGAGCACGAGCTCGTCGACGGCCAGCAGGGCGCCGACCCAGAAGGCGACGGCGAGGATGACGAGGGTGCCGGCGACGGCGAAGCGTTCGATGAGCTGGTCGGCGACGAACAGGGCGAGCATGCCGCCGCTGCCGGGCACCGCCGCGGCATGGCCGGGGCCGGTCCAGATGGCGAGCAGGGTGCTGGTCGCGACGGTCATCAGCAGCACGCCGGCGGCGCGCAGGGGCAACTGGGTGACCGGCTTGCTCACGGCGGTGCGGGCCAGGTACAGGCCCATGGCGGCGATGATCAGCCACGCGCCGGAGCCGAGCATGAGGTGGATGCGGTGAGCGGCGGCGGCGCCGACGAGCCCGACCCAGTTGCTCACGCGTTCGTTGACCACCCCGTGGCCGGTGCCCGGCGGATCGGCGGGGTCGAAGCTGGCCATCGCGGCGACCAGCAGCAGCCAGAGCCCGGCCAGGGCGGCCCATCCCATCGCCGCCCACGTTGAGCCGGCGCCGTCGCCCTGTTGCTCGTTCCTGTTCTTTGCCATGTCGTGTACCTCGCATCCCTGGCGCAGCGCACAGCGACCGCGCCACTTGGGCTAGATCGGCCCGGGGGTGAGTCCGGCGACACAGAACGGCGATCAGTGCCGATGCGGGGGCGAGAGATCGGCGAAACGCGGGGTGCCGGTCCGATAAGGTTGCGCCCGGGAGGGGGTTGCGGCCAGGAGTGGAGCGAAGCGGAACCCGTGGATGGCGAGGCACACGCTGATTCTGCTCAGGCAGGGGCAGAGGCGGTCAGCGACGTCGCCGCCGCCCCTGCCGGGGCGGGGGTTGTGGGCTCGCGGCGGTCCACCGGTTGCGCTGCGCTTGCCTTCCGCGTCAAGCTGTGGCACCGGCCAACCAGGCTGACACGTTGATGCGAATGGCCCTTGCGCCAGGGCCGGGCCTGTGCTACCTTTGATCGCGTCTCTTGTGGCCGTGTCACTTCGGGAAAGGGCGTGTTCATGGCAGGTGATGCAAGTTTCGCGTGCGGGCAATGTGGCAAGCGTTACCGCTGGAAGGCGGAGATCGCCGGCCGGCGGGTGCGGTGCGGGTGCGGCGCGGCGGTTCACGTGCCGGACGCTCCGCCGGCCGACGACGCCTACGACCTGGCCGAGGATCCGGACCAGGGCGAGAACTGCCCCGGCTGCGGGCGCGAGATGCCGGCGGGCAACGCCCTGTGCCTGCACTGCGGCTACAACAGCGCCACCGGCGAGGCCGGCGGGGTCAGCGTCGCCGCGGCCACGTCGTCGGCGCCGTCGTTGTCCAGCGGGCGAACGCGGCGGGTGCAGCGCGTCGTCTACGCCGGCTCGTTCTGGGAGCGCATCACGCGGAGCTGGGAATACGTCAAGATCAGCTACTGGATCATCTGGCAGTGCAAGCGGCTGCTGGTGTTTCCGGTGCTCTCGGGCATTGCGGCGCTGGCGGTGCTCGGCAGCTTTCTGGCGCCGTTGTGGGGCACGGGCACGATCGACGACTTCCAGGCCTTTCTCGACGACGACGTCGCCGCCGGCGACGTGCCGCTGCACGTCTACGCCCTGGTCTTCGCCTTCTACTTCTGCTCCTACTTCGTGATCGTGTTCTTCAACACCGCGCTGGCGGCGTGCGCCTTGCGCGTCTGCGACGGCGGGCAGCGGCCGACGATCGGCTATGGGCTGTCGATCGCGATGCGGCGCCTGCCGCAGGTCGCCGGCTGGGCGGTGATCTCGGCCACGGTGGGGCTGCTGCTGAAGATGCTGGAGAACAACCGCAAGGTGGGCCGGTTCGTCTCTTCGCTGCTGGGCACGGCGTGGACGGCGCTGACCTACTTTGTGGTGCCGGTGCTCGCGGCGGAGGGCCTGGGCCCGGTCGAGGCGTTCAAGCGCTCGGTCTCGACGCTGCGCGACACGTGGGGCGAGGCGCTGGTGGGCAACTTCTCCATCGCGATCTTCAGCTTCATTCTCGCCTTGCCCATCTTCGTGTTGCTGATCGCCGGCGCGATCTGGGCGGGGCAGGCCGGGTACATCAGCATCGTGATCGCGCTGGTCGTGGTGTTCGTGGGCGTGGCGCTGCTCGTGGCCGTGACCAGCAGCGCGGCGGACATGATCTTCCGCACGCTGCTGTACAACTACGCGACCGGGGCGACCATTCCCGAGGATGTCGACGCCGACGCCCTGGACGCGGCGTTCGGCCGCTCGGCGGAGGAGTGACGGCCTTTACACCTGCAACAGCCACAGCAGCACCACCAGCACGATGGTCACCAGCAGCATCAGCAGGCAGCCGCCCCCGGCGGGAAAGTGTGTCGGGCCCATGTCGCGCATGGCTTGGCCCCGCTGGTGACGCTCAGACGTCCGGCTCGCCGAGCAGGAAGGCCTCCTCCTCGTCCTCGCCGTCGGCCAGCTCCATCAACGCGCTGGCGTGCGTCAGACGCGCCCACGCCGCGGCGAGGTGCGGTTGCAGCGGCCGGTGGGTTGAAGACGCCGGCTCGTCCGATGCCAGGGCCAACGCGTCGATCAGCGACCCGTCCGTTTCGTGCAGCGCGGGTTCGTCCACACCGATCGCATCGTGCTCGCCGGCACCCGTGTCCACCGCAGGCTCGAACTCCTCGGCCGCATCCGCGTCCGGCGTCGGCGGCGGGGCGATGCTCTCGTGCGCACCGCTGTACGCCTGTTGCTGCGGCGGGGCGATCGTCTGCTCCACGGCAGCGGAGGAGGCGTAGCCCCACTGCGCCCAGGCCTCGGGCTCGGGCAGATGCACGAGGTAGTTGTCCTGGATGGCCGCGAGGTCCGCGGCGTCGATGACGCCGTTGCCGTCGTGGTCGAACACGTCGTTGAACGCCGGGTCGGACTCGTCGAGCAGGTAGCTGCGGCGCAGCGCCAGCACGTCGACCAGGTCCACCACGCGGTCGCCGTCGTGATCGCCGAAGAGGCGGTGGAACCGGGCGCGTCGTTCGGCCGGCTCGCCCGCCAGCGTGTTGCCCGCCGCGTCGGTGATGGACTCGGCGGCGAGTTCGAGCTCCCAGTTGCCGTCGCCCAGCGACCCGCCGAGCAGCGTCGGGAAGGTGAGCGTGGCGGTGTGCGTGTTGGCGTCGTAGTGCAGCGCCATCGCGTCGGCGGCCATGACCTCGCCGGTCGTCAGGTTGACCAGGCTCACGTCGTCCAGGCTCAGGCTCGCCGAGACGTCCTGGCTGAACTGGACGGCAATCTGTCGGAGCATCGACCGCTGGACGTCGCCGTCGTTGATCGTGATCGCCACGATCTCGGGCGCGACCAGGTCGTGGACGTCGATGTCGATGGTCTGCGGGGCGAGCGCGGCGTAGGCCGCGTCGCTCGAGGCGGTGGTGTCCAGCGTCAGCGTGTAGTCGAGCAGGCCGGGGATGCCGTCGGTCAGGCCCAGGTCGGTGAGCGTGAGCGTCTGCGGCTGATCCCAGTTGCCGGCGTTGAAGGTGAGCGTGGAGGTCGAGAGCTCGGCCGCGTCGTCGCTGACGGCGATGTCGATGCGCACGGTGTCCAGCGGCTGGGTCTGCAAGCTGAGGCTGATCTCGTGGGCCCCGTGCTGCTCGAGGACGACCAGCCCGTCCTCGACGTCGTGGAGGATCTCTGGGCCGACGAGGGTGAAGGTGCGGACGTAGTCGCCGCCCGGCTCGCCGGTGTTGTCGCCATCCAGCGCCAGGCCGGACAGGTCGTGGATGCCGTTTTCGCCGTAGACCGTCAGGCGATACGCGCCGGGGTCGAGGATGGTTCCGGCCGGCAGCGAGAGCGTAACGGTGGTCGAGCCGACCTCGTAGCTCGGCGCCAGGTCGATGACCGCGTCGTCGGCGGTGCCGAAGTCGCCGCTGGGCCCGGCCCAGCGCAGCTCGTAGTTGCTCAGGGCCCGGGCGTCGATGTGGTTCAGCGGCTCGCTGAAGCTCAGCACGATCTGCTGCATCGCCTCGACCAGGTCGCCGGCCTCGTGGATCACGCTCGGCAGCGTGGTCTCGATGCTCGGCGGCGTCGTGTCCAGCGTCGAGCCGCGGAACTCGTACGCGCCGATGTCCGTGTACGTCGCGCCCGGCGTCAGGCGGATCTCCACCGACTCGGCGTTGTGCAGGTCGTTGTCGCGGGCGTGGTCCGAGATCGCGACGAAGCGGCCGTCGCCGCGCGAGACGCCGATCGTCGCGTCGGTGTCGATGTTGCCTTGGCCGTAGTCGAAGCGGATCGTGCCGTCGGCGAAGAGCGTCACGGCGACGTTGACGTCCCCGCCGGTGTCGGCGTGCATGGCGTCCCAGCGGATGGTGATGTGGTCGTCGGCCTCGTGGACGTAGACGTCCTTGCCGCTGACGTTGGTGCGCAGGTTCGTCCACAGCGGGGCGATGCGGGCGTTGGCGGCGAGCTCCTCCTCGCTGTTGTTGTTCGACGCGGCCGACCCGGAGCCCGCCAGATGCAGGAAGCCGTTGGACGACACCCGCAGGCTCGTGTACGTGTTGTCATAGAAGGGGAACGCGAAGGGCAGGTCCAGGAGGCGCGATGAGTTGTTCACGCTCCAGCCCAGCGCCTCGCCGACCTCGTCGTCGAAGAGGTTCTCGCCCAGGTGATGCTCGCGGTAGTCCGGCGAGCCGAGGTTCGGCGTGCCCGGGTCCTCGACGCGGGCGAAGCCGTCGATGTCGAACTCGGGGGCGTACCAGGCGTGGCCGCGGTCGATGGCGGACGAGCCGGCGGCGAGGTGGAAGTTGTCGTCCGGCCCGCCGTCGTAACCGCCGCCGGCGTGCGTGTAGCCGAGAATGTTGTCCGCGCCGTTCATGTTGACGAACATCGGGTCGGCCGAGAGCGAGTTCGCGTCGCCGGCGGTCGCGGACTGCCAGTCCGCCAGGGCGTCGTGCGGCGTGCCGGCCCAGTGGCCGACGCGGGCGTTCGCCGCCGGGCCGGTCGACAGCAGGTTGTAGTCGCTCGTGAAGCCGTCGGTGCTGTCGCTGTCGACGCGGATGGCGTAGCCGGCGTCGATGTGGATGATGTTGTTGTGCAGGCGGACGTCGGAGACGCTGTTGGTCAGGCGGACGCCGTCGCCGACCTGCTGGTAGATGGTGTTGTTGTAGAGACGGGTGTTGCTGCCGCCGTGGACGATGACGCCGCGGTCGGTGTTGTCGTAGATGACGTTGTTGGCGATAACGCCGCTGTACCACCAGGTGTG
>SKPT01000379.1 GCA_007119405.1 Phycisphaeraceae bacterium | reverse complement strand
TCGGGCTCTACCGGGCGCGCGGCGGCGAGGTCGAGCCGCCTTACGACCGCCTGGCGGTGAACCTGCTCAACGCGGTGGAAAGCGACATCCGCCCCGTCGCGGAGCTGGACGTCGCCAGCGGCGGCACGGGCCAGGCCACGGCCGCGCGGGACGACTCACCGGTGCGCCGCGAGGTCTGGCCCTGGTTCGCCGCCGCGGCGCTGGCGGTGCTGATGCTCGAGTGGCTGGTGTATACGCGGCGGATGCATGTGTGAGCGGCCAGTGGAACCACCGATGCATGGTGATGCAGGGTGATGGGAGGTGGGCGGCGGTCACCGAAACAAGCCGCTTGCGGCTTCGCGCAACCGACCGATGGTCAGTATCGACGGCGCACCGGTGCCACCGGCGGCTTGTCCGCCACTGCCACGGCGGTGTGGCATGTCGGTTCGGTCGACCTCGCGAAGCCGCAAGCGGCGGGCGCACGGCTTGCCCTTCGGGTCAAGCCGTGGCACCCGGTTTCACATTCATCCGCATCCGTGTGCATCGGTGGTTCCATCCTCAGAACCGATCCAGGATGTCGCGCAGCGGGTCGCGGCGCTCGCGCGGGCGCTCCTCCGGCTCGTCGTCGTCCGGTTCCTCGCGGTCGCGTCGGCCGGGCAGCACGCGCTCCAGCACGCCGCGGGCCGCGGCGCGGGTGGCGAGGTCCGCGATCTGCCCCGCCAGGGCCCCCGTGTTCAGCTCCGGGGCGTCGTACGTGCCGGTGATCGGCAGCTCGATCTGCTCGTCGGCGGCGATGACGTCGCCCAGTGGCCGATAGATCCGCGCCAGCGCGCTGCCCGGGATGCCCATGCGCAGGTTGTAGCGCTCCTCGAGCAGGTTCACGTCGCCCTGGAAGCGCAGCGTCAGGCGGTCGACGGCCATGTTGAAATCGCGATAGGCGAGCTGCCCCCCGGCGAGGCTGAAGCTCATGGGCGAGAACGTCGCGTCGTAGCGATCGCCGATGGAGAAGCCGATCGCGCCCAGGGCGTTGAACATGCGCCGCGTCAGGTCCGTCTGCGCCAGGCGCAGCGTGCCGGGGTCGAGCCAGCCCGCCGCCTGCACGTTCGCGAAGGCGAAATCGTCCAGCGGCGCGGCAAACGCGTCGGCGGCGAGCGTCAAGGTCACCGGCTCCTCGCCGGCCTCGGCGTTGATGAACGGGTTCAGCCGCGTCAGCAACGCCTCGCTGAGCTCGGGCGTGACCAAAAGACGCGCCACCGCGTCCTCGCGCAGGCGCAGCGTGTTGGCCTCGTCGATCCGGGCCAGCAGCTCGGCCGTGGCGTGGTCGGCGCGCAGGCTGAGCTCCGCCGAGCCGCCGACGCCGCCGCGATGATCCAGCCGCCCCGCCGCACTCGTGCGCGGGCCCAGCGCCGCACGCAACGTCCCATCGAGGTCCATCACCGCATCGAGCAGCGATGACGGCACGCTCTCCAACGTCGCGTCCGCCTCGATGGCGGCGCGGTCGCCCTGGTAGCGCCCCGCATCGCTGAACAGCTCGCCGATCGTCGCGCTGGCGTGCAGCGTGCCGGCGTCGGCCCCCGCCTGGCCGCGCACCGGCTCGAGCAGCTCGTTGATGATCGCCTCGACGTCGATGCGCAGCAGCTCGCGCAGGTCGCCGGCCAGGATGTCGATGCTGAAGCGGTCCAGCTCATAGCGCCCGCGGGTCAGCGCATCATCGACGCGCAGCTCGTCGACGACGCCCGTGGCGCGGAGCTCGAAGCTGCCCGGGTCGATCATGGCGAACATCGCCGGGGCTTCGTCGTCCTCGAGCGGCTCGTCGCGCAGCGCCACCGCCAGTTGGTGCAGGCTCAGCTCCACGCGCGTCGGCTCGGCCAGGCTCAGGCGCGGCAGGGCCTCGTCGCCGACCAGGGCGCGGTAGCCCTGGGGCGTCAGCGTCAGCGTCATGGGCGAGGGCGTCCGCGCCGTCAGCCGGCGAGGCTGCATCTGGAGGCTGCCCACCAGCGGCCCGGTCAGGTGCGGGGCGTCGACGTCGGCGTTGAAGCTCATGCGATGCTCGGCATGCTCATGCGTCGCCGAGACGCGCCCCGTAAGCGTCTCGCCCACGAGCGCGACCAGCCGCCCCTGCTGCTGGGCCACGGCGTCGACGAGCACGATCGGAAGGTCCGTCAGCTCGGCGGCGACGTGCATGGGCTCGGCCTCGAGCATCGCGTTGGTGATGGCCAGCGACCCCCGCACCGGCTCGGTCACGTCGTCGACCTGGGCATCGCCCACCAGCTCGCCCTCGATGCGCAACCCCAGCGCCTGGCTCGTCAGCGACAGCCGCGCATTGCGCAGCGCCAGCAGCTCGTGCTCGGGCACGTCCAGCTCGACGTCGTCGACGGTCACGGCCGCGTCCAGCGTTGCGCGCGCCAGGTCCAGCTCCACACCGACGCGCGGGATGAACAGCTCGCGCAGCTCGGCGTTGATCGTCACCGCCTGCCGCAGCGCTGCCGGCGCCTGCCCCTCGCCCGCCAGCGCCGCGAACGCTGCCGGCGTCAGCTCCAGCGTCATGCGCGAGTCCGGCCGGGCGCGCAGGCCCTCCGGCTCGCTGGCGATGCCCATCTCGGCGCTGAAGCGCTCGCTCCTGGCCGTCAGCGACGCCGTCAGGTCATCGACCCGGCCGTCGGCGGTGAAGTCGGCATCCAGCGTCTCGCCCAGCAGCGCCACCAGGCGGTTGTCCATCCGCATCAGCCCGTCGGCCAGCGCCAGCGGGAAAGCGTCGAGGCGCGCATGGCCCGCGAGCTGCGCGGCCTCGAGCTGGAGCTCGCCCACCTCCGTGAAGGCGTCCGTCAGGCGCAGGTCGATGTCGATGCCGCCGGTGCGCTGGCCGTGGGTCAGCTCGCCCTCGACGCGCAGGGCAATGTCGTCGAGGCGGAGCACGTCGAGGTTGACATGCAGGTCCGTCAGTTCGATCGGCTCGACGTCCGGCGCCTCGTAGCTGACACGCTCGGCGCGGACGCGCAACTGCACGTTGGCGTCGGCGTCCAGCCGCATCGGCTCGGGCTCGACGTCGGGCTCGGGCGGCTCGACCGGCTCCAGGGCACGCTGGAGATTGGTCGGCTCATCGCGCTGCTGCGTCAAGCGTGCCTCGGCCACGTCAACATGCACCCGCCCGATGCGCTGCGAGCCCATCGCCACGCCCAGCAGGCGCAGGTCCGGGGCCTCGACGCGCGGCGCGTGCAGCACCTGTTGCCCCGCCGGGTCGAACAGGCGCAGCTCCGTGACCGACTGGCCGCGAAACCACGTCAGGCGCATCGCCTCGGCGTCGACGCTGCCGGCGATCCGGCCGTTGAGGTTCGCCAGGATCGCGCGCTTGCCCGCCTGCGTGCTCAGCAGCGTCGGCAGCAGCGCCACCGCCACCAGCAGCAGCACCACCAGCGCCGCGAGGATCATCAGCGTCCAGCGCGGCCAGGCCCGGCCACGCGTGGTCGAATCGGCACTCATCACGCAACTCCCGTCAGTCAGCGGCCGCGGCGCTTCACCCCCCGGGGCGCTGAATCATAGGTCAGACCGCGGCCGCAACCGCCTGGGGGCGCGCCGGGAGGTGCCGCTGGGGGGACGCACGAGCGACGAGCGGGCGCCGCGGCGCGCGCGTAATGCACGGCCTGGCCCTGGCGAGAACCCTTGGCCGGCCGCCTACTGCCCCGGCTCGACGTCGAGGTCGATGTGCCGGATGGGCTCGGTCAGCGACTCGAGGCCGTCCCGGAACCGTGTCCAGGCGGTGGCGTACTCGCCCTGGAGCCGGTGGACCTGGCTGTCGTACATCGTGCGCAGCGCGTCGTTGCCGGTGAGCGTGACGCGGAGGCGCTGCTCGCGGCCGTCGCGGATGATGGTCAGCTCGATCTCGCTGCCCGGACTGCGGCGCTGGATGAGCTGGCTGAGGCGGTGGGCGACGTTCTGTGCGACCGGCTGGCCCGCAATGTGCACCGCCGGCCGCCCGGCCTGAGGCTGGCGGATGGTCGAATCGCCGTCGGTATCGGGCTCGAGGCTCTGGCCGTCGAAGCCGATGATCATGTCCCCCGGCTCGAGCTCGACGTACGCGGGCATGCCGGCCATCGTCGCCAGCACCTCGACGACCGGCCGGCCGATCCGCCCCGCCTGCTCGGCCGTCAGGCCCCGGTGCGAGATCCCCAGCGCCCCGTCGCCGCCGGGCTCGTTCCGCTCGCGATGGCGACGCAGGACGTGGTGACGCAGCACCGCTCGCAGGCGGTGACGCTGCTCGGCCAGCTCGGCCTGGAGGTAAAGCTGCACGATGGCACGCAGGTCCAGCTCCGCCTCACGCAGCAACTGCCGCGTCTGACGCTGACGAACCTCGTACCGCTCGTCGGCCAGGTTGTCCATCACCCGTTGCCAGCGCTCGTCGCTGACGTCGACGGCCTCGTCCGACTCGCCCGCAGGCACGCGGGCCACCAGCCTGTCGGCGCGGTCGTCAACGTCGGCGGGGGCCTCGGGCTCCATCTCGGCCAGGACGACACCAGGGGCCAACGCAACGGCGAGCATGATGGCGAGACGGGGGCCGATCCTCATGGCGCAGACTCCATCGAGGCAACAGCGCCCATTGTCGCAAAATCGCCGCGGAATGCGAGCCCGTTTCGCGAACCAGCCCGCCGGCCGCGCCCAGCCCCGCCGTTACGCCCGGCGGAACCGGCAATTGCGCCGGTTGGCCTTGACGAGCTCGCCGGACTTCGCCTGTCCGTGGTTACCCACACCGGCCGTCACAGCTCGCAGTACGCCTCCATCGGCGGGCAGGCGCAGGCGAGGTTGCGGTCGCCCCAGGCCTGGTCGATGCGGCCGACCGGCGGCCAGTACTTGCCCTGGCGCACCCAGGCCAGCGGAAACGCCGCCGCCTGCCGGCTGTAGGCGTGCGGCCAGTCGTCGGCCGTCACCGCCTCGGCCGTGTGCGGGGCATGCCGCAACGCGCTGGCCTCGGCGGCGAGCTCGCCCCGCTCGATGGCCCGGATCTCCTCCCGGATCGCGATCAGCGCCTCGCAGAAGCGGTCCAGCTCCTGCTTCGACTCGCTCTCGGTCGGCTCGATCATCAGCGTCCCCGGCACCGGGAAGCTCATCGTCGGGCTGTGGAAGCCGAAGTCGATCAGCCGCTTGGCGATGTCGTCCACCGTCACGCCCGCCGTCTTCTGGAACGGCCGGCAGTCGATGATGAACTCGTGCGCCACCCACCCGCCGTGGCCGGTGTACAGCACGTCGTAGTGGCCTTCGAGGCGCTTGGCCATGTAGTTGGCGTTGAGGATGGCGACCTGCGTCGCCTTGCGCAGGCCGGGCTCGCCCATCATGGCGATGTACATCCAGGAGATGGGCAAGATCGCCGGACTCCCACACCCCGCCGCCGCGATGGGGCCCACGGAGCTGTAGCGATCATCAAGAGCCTCAGGCCGATCGAGCGGGTCGCCCGGCAGAAACGGCGCCAGATGCTCCGCCACCGCGATCGGGCCCATGCCCGGGCCCCCACCGCCGTGCGGAATGCAGAACGTCTTGTGCAGATTCAAATGCACCACGTCCGCCGTCACGCGCTCCGGCCGGGTCAGCCCGACCTGGGCATTGAGGTTCGCCCCGTCGAGGTACACCTGCCCGCCCGCGTCGTGCACACGCTGGCAGATGTCGCGCACCGGGGCCTCGAACACGCCGTGCGTCGACGGGTATGTGAGCATCAGCGCCGCCACCGTGTCGCGATGCTCGTCGATGCGTTGCTGGAGGTCTTCGATGTCGACGTTGCCCTTGTCGTCGCACTGCACGGGCACCACGCGCATGCCCGCAATCACCGCGGACGCCGGGTTGGTGCCATGCGCGCTCGTCGGGATCAGGCAGACGTCGCGCTGCGTGTCGCCGCGCGATTCGTGATAGGCGCGGATGGCGAGCAGCCCGGCATACTCGCCCTGCGAGCCGGCGTTGGGCTGGAGCGACACGGCCGCGAGCCCCGTGATCTCCGCCAGCCAGCGCTTGAGATCATCAAAGAGCTGCTGATAGCCCCGCGTCTGCTCGGCCGGGGCGTACGGGTGCAGGTGGGCGAACCCGGGCCAGGTGATGGGCATCATCTCGGCCGCGGCGTTGAGCTTCATCG
>SKPT01000108.1 GCA_007119405.1 Phycisphaeraceae bacterium | reverse complement strand
CCCAAATCCCAAATCCGAAATCCGAAATCCGAAATTCGAAATTCAAAAACCCACAGCCGCCCCCTCGGACGACCGCGGGCAACACTCAACCCGTCGCCAGACCGCGAATCACGCCGTGCGCGTTCTCGTTGCGCATCTCCAGCGTGTACTCGCCGATCACCTGCCCCAGCTCGCTGTCGCCCTGCGACGCCAGCTTCTTGAAGTGAAAGCTCCGCCCGCTCATCGGCAGCACGTCCACGCGCGACGAGTCCACCAGCAGCACCGTGTCCGCCGGCACCCAGCGCGACAGCACCACCCGGCAGACGCCGAGGTCGCTCTCGTACACGCTCACCAGGTCGCGAAAACGCGTCGCGTCCGCCTCGTAGCCCCGGCTCGAGGTGATGAACGAGTTGATCCGCCGCTTCTGAAACCCGCCGACCACGATCGTGTCCACCGACCCCGAGCTGTGGTCCCAGATCGACCGCAGCGCCAGGTTCACCTGCTCCTCCGTCAGCTTGCCCGTGTCGCCCGACGGAAAGCCATCCTCGCCCGCCACGAACACGTTGCTCTCAATCCCCGACAGCAGCCCGCGCATCGTCCGGCGCGTCGACGCGTTGCCGTGCGCGTTCTCCGTCGCCGCCACGCCGTTGATCACGCAGTTCTCCAGGTCACGCAGCAGCTCCCGCAGGCGCTCCTGCTTCTGGTAGTCCAGCTCGTCCTCGATCGCCAACTGCCGCGCCGCAAGCTGCGAGCCCGACACCTCCACCGTCGACGTGAAGATCTGCGTGTAGTTCTGCCGCCGCTTGCGGTTCGTGAACCGCGCCTCCGGTGCGTCGGCCCCCTCCAGCGCCGCGTTGCCCAGGATCCGGATCACCGAATCACCGCTCGCCGTCTCCGCCACCGTGCCGCCGTAGCCACGCACCACCATCACCGTGTCATCACCCGGCGCCAGCTCCGTGACCAGCATCACCTCGCGACCGCCCTCGATCTGGAGCTGATCGCCCACCCGGAAGCGATCCACGTTCTCCACCACCAGCCCCGGCTGCGCGTCCGTGATCGAGTCCGCCAGCACGTCCGTGTTCGGCAGCAGCTCATCCTCGCTCCTTACCCGCCTGAAAGCCGTCAGCTTCAGTTGGCGAGATGGTCAGATCGAGACGTGTGTGCAGCGTTGAAAATCGGGATGGGTCGCCGCCCGAGCCGGGTGGCGTTCGCTTGGCGGCGGGGTGAGGTGCGGGCAGCGTAACCAGGCCGCCACGCCGCCGGGTTCCCCCGCCCCGTCGTCGCCATCTGGAGCCGGCGAGGCCTCCACGGGGCGGCTGCGGGCAAGGTGGCCACCCCCGCACCACCTGGCCCACTTCGCCATCTTGGCCGTCTTGGCTCACGGCCCAAAAACGCAACATGGCCAAGATGGCCAGGATGTCCTCATGGGCGAGCGTGGCCGCCTTGCACCACGTTTTGCTCACGGGCGCGGGCTCGGCACGTCGCCGCCACCTCAGCGCCCCCCACGTAATCGGGCGACCACCCGTCCCCGCCACCCGAGGTTCAAGCCTCAAGCCGGAGCACCTGGCGTGTAAATCGCGACCAGGTACAACATCCAAGCTGAAGCGACGACGAATAGAACAACTGCGACACCCGCAAGGACCCGTGCCCACCATCGATCGACGCGCTTTGGTAGTATGAGCACAGCAATGGTAGCGAGAACGACAGTACTGACGGCTCCCTGCACAATCGCCATGTATTGAGTCTCCGCACGAAGCGGCTTCGCAGGCTCTCCGAAGGAGTATGTCAGTGATCCGATGGCGACCGGGAGCCACATCAGCAAACCTACGATTGCCAAAACAACAAGCCATGTATGGCGTTTCGCACCCATTTCTGTGAATACCTGGCTATTCCGTATCACTCGAAGAACCACCGTCCCAACACGTATGATGCGCCAGCGCCGAACCCGACTGTGTCGAAGCCATCGATCGTCACACGCGTATGAGGCGTAGAGACTCCCACGCTCGACCAGTGCACTCCAATTCCGACGCCCACACCAACTGCAAAACCGAACCCGGCATGGTCCGAATAGCCGATGCACGGAGTTTCAAAGTCGTGATCCAAACCTACATTGACAGCTCCGGAGGCATCTGCAAAAGGGCCGCCCCCAAATCCAGCAAACACATATTGCTTTCGAGCAGGAGTAATACAGCAGTCGGAGGATGCCCGCAAGACCGTATCAATCACAAGGCCCGAAAGTATCACTCCACCAGCGGCTACGGTGTCAACGGACAGGGTCCACTTATCGCATGTTCCTTCGGGGCATCCATACACATCATCGTTTTGATTGCAGCACTGCTCACTGGGATTATACATCACTCCATCGCAACAGCGGCTATAATTGGGATCGGCGGGGTCTGGTGTGATGCACTGCCCAAATTCGCATAAACCTGAAGGGTCAAGCCTTGTAACTGGGTTTGACCGTACGTACTGGTAGCGGTTCATCCCATCCTGGTAACCCCCTCCCGGCTGATTCTGATTCAGCGGATCGCGTGACGTGAACCGCCCCAGCCGCGTGTGCAACACGCGCCGTCGATTGTCCACCAGGCTCACGCCGCCGCCCGTGGCGCTGCCGGTGCCGTCGTGCAACAGGCCCTGGTGGCCGACGGTGCGGGCAGGATGGCCCTCGATCGCACCATCGGAGCCGGGGCCACCATCGTGGAGGCCAATCCGCACGGCGCAGCGTTCGTCGTCGTAACGCAGGGCGATGTCAACGTGGATGCAGGCTTCGCCGGGTACGACGAGGCGGAACCGACACAGCGCGTCGTAGCCGCGGCCATCCTGCCCGCGGAGGTGAGATGGGATCAGTGACGGATCGTCGTAGCCGAGGCGCGGGTGGCGGGGACGGACGGGGAACGCGTCGGCGACTGAGGCATGCTGGGTGCCGGGACGATCGGTGGCCGCCGTCGGTGCGGCAGAGCGGCTCGATCGGGTTCGTGTCCGGCCCCGGCTCATGAACATCCCTCAGGTGGGCTGGCGGGTTCAATTGTCGGGATCGACGGCAACGTGTCAACGGGCGGTTCAAGACATGATCCGGCAGAGGCTTAGGCCGACCCCTCCCAGCAGCATGCAGATTTTCTGACATCGCGCGCACCGGATTCGGATTTCCGGCAAAAGAACAACGGTAGAGAGGGCGGTCGAAAATCTGCCGGCGCTGCGCGGCAAATTGACCGCCGATGCGGATATAGCAGGTAAACCCGGGCGCAGCGCCCTCCGGACGGCATAGGTAACTAAGGGAGGGACGATCGGTTTCGGCCGACTCCCGCCATTCGCCCCCCGCGCCGGGTAGACGACGCATGGCGGCCACCGGGACGCCTGCGGGCGGCGAAGAATCGGCCAGCCGTTCCAGATCTGGAACAAACTGCACTTTTTTTCGAGGGGCACCCCGAGATTTGGCCCCTCTGCGGCAATTAGCACTACGGGCGGCAGCGGAGGGGTGGCGTGTTCCGACCGCCCCACGGCTGCCGGTGACACGGGTGCTCACATGAGGCTCATGTGAGGATTGATGTGAGGGGACATGAGCCTCATGTGATTTTGCGATGTCACTGTGAGGAATCGGGCCTGAGCGGCAATAAGCACTATGGGCGCGGACCGTGGCGTGGTTCGGCGGCGATTGCGAATGAGGTTGATAGGGACGGGTGCGGACCGGCCGCGCCCGCAGGGACGGGACACATCGGCGGACAGCCGAGGAGGGCCATGGCGTAGGTAACAGGTAGCGGCGCGTGTTTTTTTCAGGGTCTTGTCATACGGATCGTGTTACGAAGGAGTGATTGATGGAGACGCGAGAGCGGCTGGACGAGATGGTGGCGGTGCGGATGCCGGGCTGGGAGCGGTTCGCGCTGGATCAGATGGCTGACCTCACCGGTGCGAACCGGTCGGAGGTGGTGCGGCACGCCATCGCCGTGGCGATGCGCGAGGCGATGATGAAGCATCCCCGCTTCCCGGTGCACCCGGTCTGGGTCCACGCCGGCGACGACCGGTGGACGATCAGTCTGTACCAGAACTGGGCCTGCGCCCTGGTGGCGGCCAATCCGATCGCCCACCTGGATGTCGTGGCGTTCGACGGCGTGACGGGCTACAAGCCGGCCTTCAACGAGCAGACGCCGAAGCTGCACCATTGGCGTGAGCATGCCGAGGCGCACCGGGCCCGGCAGGCGACGGCGGGAGGTGCGCAGTGACGACGGCGGCGGCGACGGACAACCTGCTGCTGGCTGCGCCCGAGGTGGCCATCGTGGCGGCGGGCGAGCGGAAGCGGCCGAGCATCAGCATCGTCGCCTACGGCGGCGGTGTGATGCGCGTGCCCGGCTGGGGCGACGTTGCGATCGAGCTGGCCGGGCTCGAGGCCGAGGGCCAGGTGCCGCTGCTGGCGGATCACAACGCCAGCGTCAGCGGCGTGGTGGGCCACGGGCGGGCCGAGGTTCGGGATGGTCGCCTGCTCGTCACCGGCGTCATGAGCGGCACGGGCGAGGCGGCGCGGCACATCGTGGACATGACGGCCGGCGGGTTCGCGTTCCAGGCGAGCGTCGGCGTCGAGCCCGTCGATCACGAGCGGGTCAAAGGAGGTGAGAAGGTTCAGGTCAATGGCCGGACGCTGGCCTCGGCGCGTGGGTTCGCGCTGATCAAGGCGGGCCGGCTTCGGGAAGTTTCGATCACGGCGCTGGGCGCGGACGCGGGCACGTCCGTGGCCATCGCGGCATCCCACGGAAGGAAGGCAATGACGACGAGCACGGACGTTCAGACGAACGAGGACCAGATTCGCGCGGAGGAGCGCGAGCGCATCAAGCGCATCGAGGCCATGTGCAACGGGCACTGGGGCCAGCAGGAGAAGCAGGTCGGCGAGCTTCGCGCAGCGGCCATCGCGGGCGAGATCGATGAGCAGGACCTGGGGGCCAAGCTGCTGGCCATCCTGCGTGCGTCGCGGCCGACGATCAGCTCGCACCACCCGCCGGTTCGCTCGGTGGACCATGCGGTGAGGCTGGAGGCGGCGCTGCTCAGCCGGATGGGCATGGCCAGCCTGGGCGAGGAGGCCCTCGGCCCGGCGGCGATGCAGGCGGGGGCGGACCTCAAGGCCACGCACGCCCTCGACCTGTGCCGGGCGGCGCTGATGTACGAGGGCCACGAGGTGCCCCACGGCCGCGAGGCGATGGTCAAGGCGGCGCTGTCCACCACCAGCCTGCCCACGGCGCTGGGCAACCTGGCCAACAAGGTGCTGCTCAATGCGTACCAGGAGTCGCCGGCCACCTGGCGATCGTTCTGCTCGGTGAGGTCGGTGTCGGACTTCAAAACCAACACCGCCATCAGGCCGAGCTTCGCCACGCCGTTGGAGCAGGTGGCTCCCGGCGGCGAGCTCAAGCACGGCACCGTCGGCGAGTGGTCGAAGGAGTACCGGGTGGACACCTTCGGTCGGATGCTGTCGATCGACCGGCGCGACCTCATCAATGACGACCTCAGCGTCTTTGACGATACCGCGCGGGCGCTGGGCCGGGCGGCGATGCGGCGGCTGAGCGACCTCGTCTACGATGTCCTCCTGGCCAACGCCGGCGACTTCTTCAGCGCGGCCAACGGCAACCTGCTCGAAGGCGCGGACAGCTCGCTGACGTTCGATGGCCTGGCGCAGGCCATCCGGCTGATGATGGTGCAGCGCGACGAGCAGGGCAACGACCTGGACCTGCGGCCGAGCACGCTGCTGGTGCCGCCGGCGCTGCAGCCCAAGGCCAAGGCGCTGCTGGAGAGCGAGTACCTTCAGCAGATCGCCGCCAACGCGCCCACGGGCAACAGCCTGCGCCGGGCGGTGAGCCTGGAGGTCGAGCCTCGGTTGTCCAACGAGACCAAGTTCGGCTCCGCGGCCAGCGATCGGCGCTGGTATCTGTTCGCCTCGCCGGCCAACGTGGCGATGGTGGTGGCCTTCCTCCAGGGCCAGCAGTCGCCTACGGTCGAGTTCTTCGGGCTGGATCATCAGGTGAACCGCCTGTCGGTGAGCTGGCGGGTGTATCACGATTTCGGCACCGCGCTGGTCGATCCGCGAGCGGCGGTGCGCTCCCGAGGCGAGGCGTAAACGCGCCTCGTGTGCGGCGGT
>SKPT01000517.1 GCA_007119405.1 Phycisphaeraceae bacterium | reverse complement strand
CGTTCTTCGCCACCCGCGGCCAGGACTTCTGGCGCCTGACGCTTGACGGGGCCGGCGGGACCGTCGAGGAGAACGTCGGCGAAATGCACCCGCGCGACGTGCTGGGCCTGGACTTCGCCGGCGATCGGCTGCTCGGGTTCACCGTCATCACCGACCGCCTGTACTCCTTCGATCCGTCCAACCCCGGGCACAGCCCGCACGGCCACGCCTCGGACCTGGGTCTGAGCAACCTCGGCGACGTCTGCTTCGTGCCGGATGACAACGACCGCGGCCAGTTCCCGGCCCTGTCCTACGACTGACGCCCACGCGTCAGACCAACCAAGGCCCCATCCCGCGGCCGATGGCACAAACGCTGTCGGTCGCGGTTTTTTGCGCGCCCGGCACGTCACCGAGGGGCCGGTGTGACCCAGCCGCGCTGCTGCTTGAAGTGGAAACGTCTCGCCAGGCTGTAGAGGACGTGCCCTTGCTTCGCGGCGAAATATCGTCGGCCCGCGCGTTTGCGAACTTGCCCGAGAGCTTACGCGTGCCCCGGTTCAGAAACCGTCCGACCCCGGTGGGCTCAACTCAACGCATGAGTCGTTTGCCGAGCAGTCGAGCGATAAGAGCCTGCAATCGCAAGGGAAGCCGGCCGAACACGCGTCGAACTCGTTGCCGAAGATTGAACAGCGTCATCTTCAGTCTCGAAACGCGAATTGAAGGGCCGTTGTCAACATGCTTGCAGAGTATTACGCTGGGGTAATTCGTGTGCGAAAGGATCATCCGGTCCACGATCTTATACCCACATCGTTCGAAGTATTCGATAAGTTCTGTGGCATATTCTGAGGTGTCAAGGCAAATGGCGGCGGCGCCCATCTCCACCGCCCGGGCTTCGCAAACCCAAAGGAGCTCGCGAGCGATTCCTTGGCCCCGATAGTCGGGGTGTACGGCAAGCTGAGAGAATCGAGCGACGCGCGGGTGACGATACCAGGGATTGCCGTGACGGCTGCCTGGCGGATGGATCGTACCAGTCCCAACGATCCGTTCATTCACAATTGCGACGTAACACTCCCCGTTCTTGATTCGCCGGCGCGTCCCTGCGGCGTTCTGATTCACGCCGGCATATTGGAGCCCTTGTTCTTTGCGCATGGCAAAGGCTGCGTTGATCACCTCGGTCAACTCATGAATCGAGTCTTTAGGTGTCAAGGGACGCAACGTTAATCCTAGGGACCGGTCCTGGGTAGTTTTGTTCATGGTAATCACATGCCGTGGATGCCGAACTGAAGTTTTCAGGCGAACCTGACTAACACCGCGATGTCACCCGCCGGTGCTGACACAATACGATCGAGCGAGTCTCGTATGTCCGATTCCCGTGGGAGTATTTCGTCAGCGTTCGGTGTGGCGAGCGATGAACGCGCGGTGTGGCGGTACCGGAGAGTGATCAGGTATGGGACAGTCGCGTCAGCCAAGCCTCTGCCTGCTGTAGATCCTCCGGCGTATCTACCTCGCGCCAATTTCCTTCGTCGAGCACTGCCGCCGACATCTCAAGCCGACCATCGGCGATCGCGTTGGCGAACACCTGTTCATAGTAGAGATTGACTTGGTTGTCCTTAACGGCGTCGTGTAATTCTGGGTAGATGGTTGCGCGCCAGTCATCGAGGCTGATGCTGTAGATGTTTATGGTCTTGAACAGCGGCCGATTGGGCCGCGAGTCGTTTTTGAGATACATTCGGTCGATCCGGTTGTCGTCGGTGATGGTCAGGACGGTTCCGTCCATCCAATCGCTCAGCGGGGACACGGCCGCAGCCGTACGCCCACCCAGGGCCCACAGCAACTCGTCGGTGAAGATGAGATCGGACTCAAGCAGCAGAAAATCCTCCTGGACCGTATCCCCGACTTGGTAAAGCGAGACAATGTTGTTGGTGCTCGCGTAGTCGACGCTGTGCAAGAATTCGATGGCGAGCGGGCTGTTCAGACCCTTAAGGTACGCTTGGAGCGATTCATGTTCGTGGCCGGTGACGACGATCAATCGCTCAACCGCCCGGCGATGCAGGGCCTCGACCGCCCGTTCGAGGATTGTGCGTCCATGCACCGGGATCATGCATTTGGGCAAGGTTCGCGTCATGCCCTTGAGGCGAGTTCCTCGGCCGGCTGCCAACAGAACGGCGGTGCGCACCATGGCGGGAGCAGGGCTCATGTGAGGCCTCCAGGAGTGTGCGGGGACTATGACTTGTCCGCTTGTGCGAGGCGATGTGCCGTGCGCAGGAAGTAGGCCATCGCAAAGAGCGAGTAATAAATGCCGTAAATCAAGTATGCGGTGACGAAGATCTCTGGCAAAGGCAGCAGGAGCACGATCAGTAGGAACCACCCATACTCAACGCCGATCAGCGCGGTGCGAAGTACCCTCCGCGGGAGGGAAGGAACTCCGTTGAGGGGCGCGGCGTCGTCGCCGTGGCCGAGGCCGGTCTTGTTTATGACAAAAAAGTGGGTCGGCTGGCTGAGCAGGTTGAGGAATATCGCCAGCAACACCGGCGTCAGGGAAAGTTCGTACGCCAGAGCGTGCGTAATCAGAACATATCCCAGTGCCATGTTGACGGTCAGTACCTTGACCATGTCCGCCGTATGGTCGAGCCACTCACCAAGTGCGGACGTCCTGCCCGTCACGCGCGCCAGTTGGCCATCGCACGAGTCGACGATGTAGCCGAAGACGAGCAACAGATACACCGTAAGCGCTGTCTGAAAAGTCGCCTCCAGCACCACCAGCAGGAGCAAGCCGGCATGCGTGATAAAAAAGCCAAGCAATGAAACAAGGTTCGGCGTAGCTCCCAGGCGCCAAAATAGGTATGTCAGCGGCACCGCCAAGGGCCGATTGATCCAGCGCGCGTAGAGAGGGCCCCGACCGCCCTTTCTGGAAGCGGCGACAATACCCTGGAAGATGGTGGTCGATGCTTGTTGCGTCATGGTTCACCCAGGCCTTCCCGGCCGGCATGCATGAATCTCGGCCAATTCGCGGCGCCGCATCACCGCGGCAGACCGGATAGGCGGCAACCAAGCATGTTACTCCGGCTCTTCACCGTTGGCACGTTTGGGTGCCGGTGTGGTCGCGCGCGGTGTGGCCACCTCCTCATTGACGAATGTTTCGCCCAACAACTCCACGTACTGCTTCGCCAACGCCCGCCGGTCATAATGCGCCAGGATGTGCGCCCGCCCCGCCTGGCCCATCGCCGCGAGCTCGGCCGGGTTGTCCCGGGCGTGCAGAATCGCTTCGACCATCGCGTCGACGTTCTCCGGCTCAACGAACCAGCCCCCGCCGGCTTGCTCGACCAGCCGCCGGGCGTGGCCGTCGACGCTGATGACCACCGGCCGCTCCATGCCCAGGAACTCGAAGATCTTCGACGGCAGCACGTCCTGGAACAGCTCCGTCTTGCGCAGCGTCACCAGCCCCAGGTCGCACGCCGCGTAATACTCGCGCACGCGCTCCTTCGGCTGCTGGCCGATGAACTGCACGTTCTCCAGGCCCAGCGAGGCCGCCTGCTCCTGCACCCGCCGCTTCTCCGCCCCCTCGCCGACGAACACGAACCGGATGTCGCGCCGGTCACGCAGCCGCGCCGCCGCCTCGACCACCGCGTGCAGCGCGTGCGCCATGCCGTGCGTGCCCAGGTACATCACGACGAAGTCATCGCCCCAGCCATGCTCGCGCCGCACGGCGTTGTCCCGCGGGCCCGGCTCGAACACGGCCATGTCAATGCCGTTGGGGATCACCGTCATGCGCTCGGCCGCGATGCCGTAGCGTTTGGTGATCTGCTCGCGGTAGCCTTCGCCGACGGTGACGATGGCGTCGGCGTGGTGGTAGAGGTAGCGCGCCACGCCGCGGAGGCGGCGGATGATGAAGTTCTCCTTCATCGCGTCCACCGCCATGATCGACTCCGGCCAAAGGTCGCGCACCTCCAGCACGAACGGCACACGCTTGAGCCGCGCCAGCACGTACCCGGCCACGGCAGTGAGCAGTTGCGGTGAGGTGGCGATGAGCACGTCCGCCCGCGGCAGGCGAAACAGCCCCACCACGATCGCCGAGATCATGAACGACGCGTAGCTGGCCATCCGCTTGACCGTGCCCTCGTTCGGGCTCGCCCAGACGTAGCTGCGCACCACGTCGATGCCGTCGAGCGACTCGCGCCGCGTGAGCTTGCCCCGGTCGCCCGGCTGCTTCACCCCCGTCGGGTGATGGGCAAAGCCCGTCAGCACGGTCACGCGATGACCCTGTCCCGTCCACGCCCGCGCCAGCTCCGAGACCCGCGCCGCCGGAGCCCCGATCTCGGGAGGGAAATACTGAGAGACGTAGATGATCCGCATCGCTGGCCACAATCGTAAGTTAAAACCTCCCGCCGCGCCGCCCGGCTCCCCTGCAGCGGCTGGGGCGGGTGTGCCGGGTGCCACACAGCACGCCGAAGGCTGCTGTGTGCGAGGTGCCGCACCCCGCCGCGACACACAGCACGCTCCGGAATGCTGTGGGCCACCCTTCGTCGGCCGCGAGACCCGCCCGCGCCTACCGACCGTGCAGCCTCATCCTGACGTTGATCGACAACCGCCCGCTGTAGCTCCACACCAGCCGCTGCGTCGCCACCTCGCACCCGAACGCCGGATGCCACGGCCGGGCCTCGACCGCATGCGTGATCGGCCGATCCGCCTCCAACGCCACCGCCACCCGCACCGGCCCCCGCTGGAGCACCCACCCCCGCTCCACGCGCTCCGCACGCCAGTGCGGATGCAGCAGCAGCCCGCCCGACACCTCGTGCTCCCGCCCGCCCGTGACCTCGTCCTCTATCGTCAGCTCGCCCGGCTCCACCACGCGCACGCGCCGCCGATGCGTTGGCTTGCCCCGCAGGTGGCGATAACCATCATGACGCGCCGACGCCTCCAGGCCCGTCGCGCTCAGCGCCACCTGCACGTCGCCCGGCCGCGCCCGCCGGCCCACCCGGAAGATGTGCCACACCTCGCTCGAGTCCGTCCCGTCAATCACCACCGTGTTGTGCGCTGCCGTCGAGCGGTCGTAGCGTCGCGTCGCGTCCAGGTCGTAGCTGCCCGTGCCGGGGTCGACGATCAGGCGCTCGCCGCCGCAGGAGGCCTCCAGCGTCAGCGTGTCCGCGTGGCCGTGGCCGGGCTGGTGGCCCGGCCCGATCGGTGCCGCGTCGAAGAACAGCGACCACGTCCGCCCATGCCAGACGATGTACCCGCTGTCGGCGAAGTGCCGGCCGGCAGGGGGGGCGGCGGGTGTACCACCGGCTGCGGTACCACTGGCGGGGGTGCCACTGACAAGGCCGTCCGCGGCCTTGTCAGTGTCCGCGCCGCCCCCCGCCGACGCGTCCCGCCCGCCAACCGCCAGCACTTCGTCGGGACACAGCGCCCCCGTCTCGTTGGCGTCGTTGAGCAGCGGGTAGTGGCCGGAAGGATGCCGCATCCATGCCAGCCAATCGCGCATCCGCTCATACGCCGCGGCCAGCTCCTGCCGCAGCCGCTCGTCGGTGACCAGCCGCGCCAGGCTGTGCACGTCCTGCATGGCTTGCACGTGGTACATCGGGCTGCGCTCGTAGTGCCCGCCGTCGGCCAGGACCTGCTCGGCCAACTGCTGGCGTGCCATCCGCTCTGCCAGTCTGCGCCACCGCTCGGCCGCGGGCCCCTCGGTCACCCGGCCCGCCACCGCCAGGCCCACCACGTCGCGCAGCAGATGGTTGGCGCACAGGTCCCGCTCCAGGTGCGTCTCCAGGTAGGCCGCCTGCTGGAGCAGGCTGTGGCCGAGCCGGTCGCGCAGGATGTGGTAGTGCTGCCAGAACGCCTCGGGCAGCAGTGTCAGAAGCTGCGCCCAGGCGGTCAGCCGCGTGGCGATGGCGTAGCTGTTCCACGCGAAGACGTTGAACCCCGCCGCCCCCGGCGGGCAGCGCTCCAGCCAGTCGTTGAGGTGGTGCGCCAGCACGTGGCGGGGCCCGGTCGCCGGGTCGTCGGCCGCCGGGGCCAGGTCGATGAGCCAGAGGTGGTAGTGAAGCTGATGCGTCCACAGCCGATGCGCCTTGCCCGGATCGCGCAGACGCCAAGGGTCGTCGGCGTCGAGGGTGAACGGCCGGGTCGTCCGCGCCAGCGTCAGCTCGCCGCGCTCCAGTTCCGCCCGGCGCG